>NZ_CP133265.1:2562187-2864375 GCF_030915505.1 Neobacillus sp. OS1-2 | reverse complement strand
CCATCAAGATTAGTCCTTCATCAAGCAATGAAGGACTTTCCGGTTCTACTGCATATATTTAAGCCGTTAGCTGTTTGAGAAACAGTAATTTTAGTTGTTTTCTTGCTCGGTAGATTCTCGTTTTCACCGTGCTTGGCTTGATATCGAGGATGCTGGCAATTTCATACTCCTTTAAACCATGCAAAAGCTTAAGATTAAGCACCGCTTGGTATTCGGTGGTGAGCGTTGCAATAGCGGCATTCACTTGCTCCTGAAAACTCGCTAGTTCCACTTCCTCCTCGACGTTTTGCATCATTTCCTTTCCCAAGCATTCAAGCATATCCTCTTCCATCAAGGTTGCAGGCTTTTTCCGTTCGCTTCGGACATAATCAATCGCCGTTCTGGTAGCAATGACGGATAACCAGGCACCCATCTTCTTTTCTTCTTCGATTGTTTCAACCTTTTTCATCGCTTTAATAAACGTTTCCTGAACGACATCCTCTGCTAGATGCAAATCCCTAGTGATAGAAAAGCTTATATGAAAAAGACGTTTATAGTACATTCTATATACCTCTGAAAAATCAATCTTATTCACCATTATCCCCCCTACCATCCTTTCAAAAATGTACACTCGTCCAGTGAATTTAAATAGTATCTTAATACTAATCGAAAAATCTTAACATTCATTTAAGACAATCTTAAAAATTTCTTAAGATTAGAAAAGCGGAAGCGCCTTGCTCAGGGGCGACAGGCATAAGACGAGCAGGCGAGAAGGTTGCACTTTAACCTTCTTGACTGATTGGCTTATGACCCCGAGCCCCTAGGCGCAGCAGCTAGACAATTCTCAAAGTCGAAACTTTTATATTCTTTAACTAAAAAAAGAAGATGCCCTTTGGACATCTTCCATGTTCAGTAGATTGTTTGCATTCCTTTTCCGGCGATTGTCATCCATTCGAACTGACGCAGTCTTACATCAAACAGTGTAAGAGGATCACGGAACATTTCTGGATTGGTGTTCATTTTGTTCAGCATTTCTTGGTTTGTCTGAATACCCTCGCGTGCCTCTTCGACAGAATCATTTAATACATTCAGTGGACTCCTGAAAAACAAAGTGATGTCGCGCTCCAATGATTTTTCAAACAGCTCAAACGGCTGAAAAAATTGCTTATTAACCGCAGCAATTGCTTCAGAATAATCTTCATTCTCCACAAAGGCTTTGTATTTATTAAAAAGCATTGCCTTATTTTGCGATAGGGCGCCAAATAGTTTCCCGGCGCTTTTTAATAAAAATTGGGCTGGTGTACGGCGGAGCAGAATATTAATGCTTTCAAGCTGAAAACGGCTTGTCATTCGATCAGTATCACGCCGCCAATCGTCAAGCACCTTAAAATCACATTCAAGCTTGAGCCGCTCTTCGCCATACATATGATTAAAGCCGTCACCCATCTCATTCAAAAATTCCTGACTTTGCTCAAGCTCCTCTTTGCCATGTTCAATCCATTCCTGCAGCGAACGGTAAAATTTCGGCATAACGGTTTGTTCCAAATAGGCTTGGATTTTTCGATTCATTTCATCATTGAGTTCTAAGTGAATTTTACTGAAGTTGCTATCTTCCTTAATTAATGAGGAACACTCTTGAAGCATTTTCCGAACACTATCTGATAAATCTTTTTCTATCGTTTCCTTAATAGCTCGGAACGATTTCGCGATTGTCTGTGTTTTTTGTACTTCGGTATCCTTCAGTTGGTTTACTGCTCCATTTAACTTCATCAGCATTTCTTCGTTCCACCGAATCGACTCAACCAGCTGATTTTCTACATCAATCCGTTTTTGCAGCAGGCTGGCAATCGTGGTGCGAATAAAATACAACAGCTTTGCTAGACGCTTATCCTCAATATTTCTTGTCTTCTTGATGGAATGAATAAACGCGGTTAATTCCTGTTGCTGTCCACCTTCGTATTGCGATGAAAAAGCAAACACCCTTGCATCAGGTAAATAGGAATGAATCGAGACCCTAGTTTCATCAAAAATGCGAAGAGCTTCACGCTCACCAACAATTGTATCCATTTTACTCAATAGAAAATGAACCGGTATATCTGGTGCTAACTCCTGGATCTGCTTAAGCGCCATCTGCTCTTTTTCCGTAAACGGTGCATTTGCATCAAGGACAAAGAGAACGGAATCAGCAACATGCAAGTTTTTCAATACTTCATAGCGATCATAATGGGGGTTTCCCTTCAATCCAGGGGTATCAATGAAAGCAACCTTATTCTCCTGTAAAAAACCATTCGGCTGGTTAAATTCAATGATGGATTCCAGTGCATTCCGACGGCGATCCATGCGTTCTTGAAAATCAGCAAATTCTGGTAAGCTAGTAACCTCTCTATCCGTGATTTCTGTGATTTCTAACGAAGGCGCATGCTTAAACATCACCATGGAAGAGGTTGGACTATCCTGCAGATCCTCTCCAAGAACGGTATTCACAAAAGTGGATTTTCCCGTACCACTTAATCCGGTAATAAAAAGATGCTGTGTGTCAAAATCGACTAATTGGCGGACAAACCACTTGATGTGATTATTCTCCCCCATATCATGCTTCTTTGCCCAACTCATGATGGAATCAAGCAATAAAAGGCACTCATTAAGTTCATCCATGTCCGTTTCCGTTAAACTAATCAATTTTTCTGCTTCACTTACAATTGACATACTGATACTTGCTGGAAATAGCTCATTCCATGAAAGCACAGCAGCCGATGCTACTACCACATTTGAATCATCCGCCAACCTAAACCAATTGGTTAATAAGTCTGGAATAAAATCCTGCAGTACCTTAATAAAGTACCTTCCCTCAATTAAACTAAAATAATGTTCCTTATGAAGCCTTGAAAGCTCCGACCAGTTTTCATTTCGGCTGAGTTCAAGATTTAATAAAAGATGGTTGATTTCACTTAACCAAGTAAAATAGGATTCTTCATTTTTGTAACTATCCCACAGTGACGAAACAAGCTCCTCAAACTTTCTTTTATCAAGAGTAAATAATAGGATTAACGCTTGGGAGAAATAGCTTGGCGCATGGTGTTTGGTTACACCCTTTTTTATATACGTGTTCAGAATTTCAAACCATTCCAATGAATCTGTCCGTTTTGCCTCAGTGACTGCCAATTCAACCGCATTTTCCCAATCCTGTCGTTCTTCAAAAAAGTTGCGGGCGATTTCAGTGACGTTCGGATAATCTGGGTTAGCGACGATTGTCTTTTTTATCGTTGAAACGGCTGCCTCTACCTTCCCGCGCTCAATATATAGAGAAAATAACTTTAAGGCCACTTCTGTCTTTAATGTGGGATCCTCTGATGCGATCGCACAATAGATATCCTCAGCTGCAGATAACAGCCCAAGCTCATAATAAGCATCACCCGTGTTCTTCTTTGCCCACGGCTCGAGTTCATTAATAATGTTTTCCCATTTAAATATGGCGGTTTCAAAATCTTTGTGATGAAAGTAGACTTCACCCTGCGCAAAGCGAATAGTCGATAAATCAGGTAGATCCTGTTTTGCCTCCTCCTGAAACACTTCACCTAGGACGCGAATCGGATGCATATCTTCATGCTCATTTATGAACATTTTATAATACGTCTTTTGTATTAATTGCTTTTCTAACGTCATTTTCTTTCCCTCCAATTGCAACCACTCTATGTCATTCTTATGGAAAAGAGTCATAATTATTCCATATACTATTCGCCGTATGTACAGATTTTAAGTCCCAATTATATCGATTCTAACAGATGAATTTTTTAAAAAGATGTCAGATTTGTTTCAATTTGAAGACAAACAATACGTAGCGGTTGGTATAGCTCCCTTTAAGGAAATTAAGCGGCCTTTCATTTACCATGCAGGCTTTCTTTTTTCCCTTTCAGAAAAGTATAATAAAATCATACCACTTAAGGAGATAAATGACGTTGGAAAAGGAACAAGCTATTTATTTAGCAAATCAGATTGATGACTCAAAGCCAGCCTCTTATGAGATTAGGAAACTAGAAACAATTGGTGGCACCCTTCCGAAGTTTCATCAATGGACGAACGGTAAGCAAACGTTAGCCGCATATGAAGTCTCACGGCCGGAAAATGATACGGGCTACTACTTCTTATTTATTGATTGGCATCGGAACGATAATTATTACTTGGTTATCTATGCACATGATCGGTCGACAACCTGCGCGGAAATCCGGCAAATTCAAGACCTTGACGATGGTCCACATCTTGTTTGGTCATATAAACCGTTTAAACGTGATGGAAAAAATGATCAACGAAAAGCCTATTTTAAGCAAATGTTTGGCTCTACTATGGTTCACATCAAATTGCCACCCTCACCAAATGAAGTGGAGGTATTTTTCACGGAACTGTTTAAACTTTGTCAAAACCGGGTTAGAGCAGACAAAATAGTAGAGGTATTTGATTTTGAAGATTGATCTTCTGGGATGGTAAAGATGACATTTACACATGTCGTCTTTTTTATTTTTCAAAATGGGGAGGACACGTAACATTATTTTCGCCCAAGCATATTTTTAGTAAAAAAGGCTTCTTAAGGAGACAATGATTCGTTATGCGTTCCTATACAATCCAACCTGGCGATAATCTGTGGTCAATTGCCCAGCAGATGCAATCGTCCGTTGAAGCTATTGTTGCTGCAAATCCGGGCGTCACCCCTTATAACTTATTCGTTGGCCAAGGAATTTCCATCCCCACCTACGCCTATCGTCATATGCCTATTAATCAAGCACCCGCTTCCCAAAGTACTAAATGCGGGGCTGGCTGCGTCAGTAAAGAAGAGATGGAGTTAAGAATCTTTATGAGGGTCTTATGGGAAGAGCATGTTGCCTGGACTCGAATGGCCATCATCAGCCTTAACTTTAAGCTTCCGGATATTGATTTTGTCATTAAACGGCTCTTGCGAAATGCCACCGATATGGGCAATGCCTTCAAAACCTATTATGGAGAACAAGTTGGTGTTGAATTTGCTGCCTTGATTAAGGATCATCTTGTGATTGCCGCTGAGCTCGTCAAAGCTGCAGTCGCTGGAAACAATAATACGGCAGCAGCTGCGGAAAAACGTTGGTTCCAGAATGCCGCAGACATCGCCGTCTTCATGAACCGAATTAATCCACTGAACTGGCCGCGAGATGCCGTCAATGAAATGATGAACCACCATTTGCAGCTGACAAAGCTTGAGGCCATTTGTATGATTATTAAAAACTTCGAGGCCGATGTCGCCGTGTACGATCAGATTGAAAAACAAGCACGAGGAATGGCGGACACCTTTTCAGACGGAATCACCAAGCAATTCCCAAATCAATTTTAAAAAGCGGATGATATTCATAACTGGTTTATTTTAGCAGTGCAAATATTAAAAACGCACTTGAAAATTAGGGGAGATTTTCCGGTTAGACCGCATAATAGAGCTCGGTTCGGGGTATTTAAGCGGAGATTTTCCGATTAAGCAAAGCAAAATAGCCCATTTTTACGTTTTTCAAGTAAATAGGCGGAATCCTTCCGTCTATTTAAGCTATTTTCAGTGTTATACACTAATTAGGAGAAATTTCTCCGCTTATCATACTCGCTTTAGCATCTAATGAACTTGTACAACCTCATGGGGGGCTTACGGGTAGTTTTGTAAAAAAAAGAAAATTTAAGAGATATTTGTGTCTCTAAGTCTTTTTGCCTATGAAATACACTATGTAGTTTATGTAATTGCCTATTTGATTCGGTTTGCGATTTACCGTTTTGCACCTCACAAGTAAACCAGCTATAAATTTCATCATCCGTCCTTTTTGTTTATTCAGCACCCATTTTCCAGTACGTTCTTGTGCCATTACTTTTTATTATTGCGTTTTTTGGAACTTGAACAAACACCAAGAAAAAGCCCAGGATATCAACGGACGCACCGAGTGCATTAAATAATATAAAAACTAATATTTTTCCCGTTAAAAATCCGAAGATAGCTAGAATAAGAGGGAACAAAATAGACAGAAACAAAAATGGCGCAGCAGATATGAACATAAACCTTGCTTTTGTTATTATTTGTTCTGTATGCACAAACGCTCCAAAACAGGTTAGTCCAATAATGGTATCCTTTGACTTCAAAAAGTTAGGAATAAAGATTAAATGGAAAAGTTCATGAATGATGACCATTAACAAAATCACCAAAACCACACCTAAATCAATCGTAAGTATGATTGAATTTCCCTTAATAAATGAAAACCGCTGCATTGAAAAGGAGGAATAGCAATAGATGATTCCGATTGAGAGCAGGGCATTAATCACCATAAAGGGCACCGAGAGTAACGCAGCGTTCGTCAGGCTCTTCGGCTCTTTTAGCGGCTTCCAGCCTTCTTTCATTAATACGGAATGTGATTGTTCATTGAACTTCGGTATTTTAGTACTAAATTTAATAAAATTACCTCCTTGAAAAGAAGTGGTAAGTCTTTCCATTTATCATAACAAAAACAGGGAGCTGCTGTCAGCCCCCTGTATAGTTCTTATAACACCTTACTCAAAAACGCCTTCGTTCTATCTTCTTTCGGATTGTCAAACAACTCACTCGGGACGTTTTCTTCGACAATTAAACCGCCATCCATAAAAATAACCCGGTCACCTACTTCTTTGGCGAAGCCCATTTCGTGCGTTACAACAACCATTGTCATTCCCTCTTTAGCAAGCTGTTTCATGACTTCCAAAACCTCGCCGACCATTTCTGGGTCAAGGGCAGAGGTTGGTTCGTCAAACAGCATGATTTTAGGTTCCATCGCTAAGGCTCTCGCAATCGCAACCCGCTGCTTTTGGCCGCCGGATAAGGAATCAGGATAGGCCTCCGCCTTGTCCGCCAATCCTACTTTCTTCAAGAGCTCCAACCCTTTTGCCCGCGCCTCATCACCTGGAATATTCCTTACCTTCATGGGTGCCAGCATAATATTCTCGATAACCTTTTTATGTGGAAATAAATTGAACTGTTGGAACACCATCCCTACTTCAGTCCGAATTTTATTGATATCGGTTTGTTTATCTGTTAGGTCAATTCCTTCAATTAGGACATGACCGCCGGTAATAGTTTCTAGCATATTGATGCAGCGAAGAAACGTTGATTTTCCCGAGCCGGAGGGGCCAATCACGACAACGACCTCTTGCGGCTTAACCGTTACGTTGATATCTTTAAGAACCTCATTCAATCCAAACGACTTCTTTAAATTTTTCACCTCAATCATTCTGTTTCCATCCTCCTTTCAAGTCGGTTAAGCAGGAAGTTTAAGGAAAGCGTTAATACGAGATAAATAACTGCTGCTGTTAAATACGGTTCCCACGGGCGCATATATTGCCCCTGCATCGCACGGCCCCAGTACATTAGCTCCGGCGCAGCAATGAGGGCGGCAAGTGATGAATCCTTAATTAAGACAATAAATTCATTGCCCAGCGGTGGAATCATTCGTTTAAACGCTTGCGGTAAAATAACATTCTTCATGGCTTGTACATGTGTCATCCCAAGCGAACGCGCCGCCTCCATCTGCCCTTTATCAATCGATTGAATTCCGGCACGGAATATTTCCGCCACATACGCTGCTGAGTTTAAAGATAGAGCTAAAATGGCGGCAACAATGGCATTGGTTGTCCCCAAAAACGCCGGAACAACGGCAAAATGAATTAATAAGATTTGCACCATTAACGGTGTGCCCCGAAAGACGTTAATATACCAATGAAAGGGCATAGCCCACAGCTTTTTTCGCATCATTTTTCCTAAACCAATAAATAAACCAAGTACTGAACCAATGATAATGCTTGCGACCGAAAGCCCAATGGTTATCAGTGTCCCCTTTAGAAAAAAAGGGGCGTATTCCGCAATAAGATCCCACCTAAAATCCATTATCGATCCCCCTGACTATGTATGTAGGTATTGTGCTATGTAGTAATCTATTCATTTAATCAAAAATTGCGTAACTGCCTATTGATTAGAAGTTACGCAATTTTAATTCTCTATTGCTGATCTTTTAAAATTTGTACATCCGGCTCGACATCAAACCATTTTTTATAAAGTTTAGCATAAGTACCATTATCAATGACCTTTTTAACGGCCTTGTCTAAATCTCCTTTAAGCTTGCTCCCCTTTGGCAGCAATAGACCATAGAATTCCTTGTCAAATGCAGTATCATCTTCAATGAATTCGAAATTATCTTTCGGGTTATTCTTTACATATGTTTCAACAACAGTATTGTCGGCAACAACTGCATCAACACCGCCATTTTTCAACTCTAAGATTGCTAGATTGTTATTTTCAAACTTTTTAAGTTTATCGTTGTTTTTACCATACAGATTTTCAACAATGGTTTGGGCTGTTGTTCCATTTTGTACAGCAATCTTTTTGCCTTCTAAATCTTTTGCACTTTTAACAGTACTGCCTTTTGGGACGAGAATTTCATTTTTAGATAAGAAGTATGGGACTGTGAAATCATAGGATTCCTGACGTTCAGGTGTGATCGTAATCGCTGATACGGCTACATCGGCTGTCTTTCCTTCGATTTCAACAAAGATTGGATCCCAACCAACATGCTCTACCTTCACGCCGTAGCCTGCTTCCTTAATGACGGCTTTAACGAAATCAACATCAAACCCGACAACCTCCCCTTTATCCTGGTACTCAAATGGGGCATAAGCGGCATCTGTTACAACTCTTAACGTCTTCTTTTCCTCTCCGCTTGATTTACTAGTTCCACAGGCTGATAGAAGTAAGAGAAACGCCACCATTAATACTGTTGATACAAACTTAAATTTTTTCATTATAGACCTCCTATTACTTTTTTATAAAAGTTATTTATTAAAAAATTGATAATATTTTGAATATAAACAATTATAACCTCTTTTGTTTTGTTATTCAATCAAATATTTATTTACTATATTAATACGTTACTGAAATAACGTGAGAATAGCTTTTTTCGAAATAGTATTTGTTACACCATACGTGCATTCCTTCCAAAAAATACTTCTATTGAACCATATTTTCTGAAATATACTGATCAAATTAGGGGTAAACTTTTTTCCACTTTCTTCAAAGAAGTGAATTTTTTATAGAAGAAGGGGTATGTTACTGGTTAGGATTTCCTGTTTAAAAGTCCGGTAGATAAAAAATTCCCATGGAGGTGTATTCATGCGTTATACAAGGCTCTGGATTAGCTTAGCTATTGTTTTTATAGCATCATTCGCTATTTTAGGTTACTACGGCGGCAGACTCTATCAGACCATGCCACCCATACCGGAACGTGTTGTCGTTTCAGACGGTACTGTTCTATTTACAAAAAAAGATATACAGGATGGCCAAAATGTTTGGCAGTCTATTGGCGGTCAGGAACTTGGAAGCATATGGGGCCATGGTGCCTATGTTGCGCCTGACTGGAATGCAGATTGGCTTCACAGACAGTCAATGTGGCTGTTAAATAATTGGGCCGGGAAGGATTATGGAAAGACATATTCGGCACTGGATGATGAAGCCAAAGCTGCTTTACAAGCAAGACTTAAAAATGAAATAAGACCGAACACCTTTAATAAAGATACAAAAGAAATAACCATTTCACCTATTAGAGCGGAAGCGATAAGAAATGTAAGTCAACATTATGCTTCCTTGTTCACAGATGATCCTCGGCTGAATAAATTACGTGAAGCGTATGCGATGCCAAAGAATGTGATAAAGGACGACACTCGTTTAAGTGCATTTATCAGCTACATATGGTGGACCACTTGGGCAACCGAAACAAATCGTCCCAATGATAAGGTTACTTATACCAACAACTGGCCAAACGAGGAGCTTATCGATAATAAACCAACCGGTGAGATGCTGGTTTGGTCTGTCCTCAGCTTTGTCATACTCCTTGCCGGGGTAGGTGCCTTAGCATGGTACTATGCGACGCAAAAGCATCATGAAGGTGATGAGGATTTCCCTAAAAAGGATCCATTACTTGCTTTGAATGCTACGCCATCCATGAAGGCAACGCAGAAATACTTTTGGGTCGTTGTTGCCTTATGGTTAGTTCAAGTTTTACTTGGAGCCATTACCGGACATTATCAAGTAGAAGGCAGTGGTTTTTACGGTATCCCAATTGATAAATGGATTCCGTATTCACTGACAAGATCGTGGCATACTCAGCTAGGCATTTTATGGATTGCTACAGCCTGGCTTGCAACTGGGTTATTTATTGGGCCGGCAGTTTCCGGTCATGAACCAAAATTTCAACGATTCGGTGTGAATTTCTTATTTGTATGCTTGCTTATTATTGTCGTCGGATCGATGGTCGGACAATGGTTTGCCGTGCAACAAAAATTAGGGCACACGACAAACTTCTGGTTCGGTCATCAAGGCTACGAATATACGGATACTGGACGCTTCTGGCAAATATTCTTAACGGTCGGATTATTCCTTTGGTTATTCCTAATGGCGCGAGCGATTTGGCCTGCTTTTAAAACACTTAAGGAAAGCCGTCACCTTCTTGCCCTATTTTTAATTGCGTCCCTTGCTATTCCAGTCTTCTATATTCCTGCATTATTATGGGGGCAGCACAGTAATCTGGCCATTGCTGAATATTGGCGCTGGTGGGTTGTTCACCTTTGGGTAGAGGGCTTCTTTGAAGTATTTGCCACCGTTGTCATGGCTTTCTTATTTACAAGAATGGGGTTACTCGGACTGCGAACAGCGACTACCTCCGTCCTATTCTCTACAGTGATCTTTTTATTCGGAGGAATTATCGGAACGTTCCATCATTTATATTTTAGTGGAACGCCAACAGGGGTCATTGCCTTTGGAGCATCATTTAGTGCGCTCGAGGTTGTCCCACTTGTATTTATTGGCTTTGAGGCCTATGAAAATCTTACCCGAAGCCGTGCCAAGCCATGGGTATCTGCCTACCGTTGGCCCATTTACTTCTTCATTTCCGTTGCATTCTGGAATTTAGTAGGGGCCGGTTTATTTGGATTCTTTATAAACCCGCCCATTGCACTCTATTATATGCAGGGGCTTAATACGACAGCTGTTCACGGACATACTGCCCTATTCGGTGTTTATGGCATGCTGGGTATTGGCCTTATGCTCTTCTGTTTACGCGGTTTGACAGTGAAAAAGGAATGGAAAACAGGTGCTCTGAAATTTGCTTTCTGGGCAATTAATATCGGTCTTGCCTTAATGGTCCTGATTAGCTTAATTCCGATTGGCTTAATGCAAACATGGGCAAGTGTCCAGCATGGAATGTGGTACGCTCGTTCCGCTACTTTTATGTCCCAAGACATTGTTCATACCTTTGTATGGCTCCGGATTGTCGGTGACACCATTTTTTCCCTTGGTGCTCTCGCACTGGTTTGGTTTATTATTGGTCTAGTAACCGGATGGTCTGTTTCTAAAGATCGACTTGATTACGCCGAAACTGATCATAAAAACATTTAGCTGGAAGCCCCAGTCACGTTTCCTTCGTGAGTGGGGCTTTTTCACTTTTGTGAGAATGGGCATTCGCCGTGACCCACGTAAAATCCCCACATAATCTATAGGGTACTATCACCTAAGGAGAGATGCCTAAATGAATCCCTATGGCCTTTATCAAATGCCACAATTACCGGTTGAATACCATTCGTATGTTCCCGCAGAGCAACTTTATTCCCAACCCGAGCAATACCATTCCTTTGTTCCGGGTTCGGTAGAGCAGTATCATTCCTATGCTCCTACACCTGTAGATTCGTACCAATCCTATGTTCCACTCGATCAATACGACCCTAATAGACAGCCGCAACAATTAGAACGCCGGGTAACACAGCTGGAAAGACAAAATGAGCGGCAGGAAAGAGATATCAATCAGCTGCAACGGGATGTTAACCAAATGCAGCGTCGTCTCCAACGTGTTAATCAACGACTCCGCGTACTTGAAAGAAGATTTAATGTTCCCTTCACACCATTTGATGGCGAGTTTTAAAAGTAACGTTAGAACCGGGCTTGCAAAAGCCCGGTTCTAACGTTGATACGACCCTTTTTACATAATATGGGTTACTATCAATCCCTGGCCCATTCCGAAAATTGGCTGTTACTTTTTCTAACACATTCTCTGACAAAAGCCAAAATTTCAGTTAACTTTTTTATATAAACTTCGAAAGGGGTATTTCGATGACACAAAGATACGAGGTCACATTAGCTAAAAGGATCCTTCAGTTAGATCAATTAAGAGATGAATTATATGAGGAACTTTTAAAAACAATGGGGCCAAAAGGGAAGGAACTTTTACGAAGACTCCAAAATGCATAGGAGGAATGGTGTTGGCTACTCATTTACTAAGAGGACTTGAACGTCTTAAACAATTTTATATAAGAAAAATTGCTGAATCAGAATTAATGGATTCAACGGACGAACTTCAATCCCTTACAATTAGTGAACTAGAGAATCTATACAATAAACTAATAGCCCTAAATAGATAACGCCTACTCATACTCTAATGAATTCTTTAAAAAAATAAAATATTTTTATTTAAAATTGTTCTCTCATGTGAGAAGATCTAACATATGTTATTTTACATTCAAAATTCGCGCTAAATAATGGGGTGAGGTGAACAGCAACATGGGAAACGAATTGTCTTATAAAGATAAAAAGGTCATAACGATCGGAATTGTCAAAGAACTCACGGGTTTATCTGAAAGGCAAATCCGTTATTATGAAGAACGGAAACTCATTTTCCCCGAAAGGTCTTCCGGTGGAAGCCGAAAATATTCCTTTTCTGATGTAGAATTACTCATGGAAATTGCTAACAAAATTGAAGATGGTATTCAAACACATGAAATTAGAAAGCAAATGCTGAAGGAACAAAAGAAACAAAATCAGGATGAAATCCGTCGTAAAATGATCCAGGGGCAGCTTAATGCCCAGTTTGGAGAACGAAAAAAATATTAGGATTTTAGTAATGCCTCGTTCCTCGTTTTAAGGGAAGAGGCTCTTTTTTTACCCTCTTTAAAAAACCATGTCATAAAATCTCACAACATTGTAGATACATCTCCCAAATCCATGTAAAAATACAACTACACTAAATGTTATGAAAATTAACATACTCAAAAGGGGGAAAAAAAGTTGGATACTATATTTCTAATGAACAGTCTATGGGTTATGGTTGGTGCTGTATTGGTAATTTTAATGTTTGGCGGTTTCATTCTTCTGGAAACAGGTTCAACAAGAATGAAGAATGCTGGACATATCGCAGGAAAAACAATCCTTACCTTCGGAATTAGCTCCATCATGTTTTGGGCAGTGGGATATGGATTAATCTTTGGCAAGGGAAATTCTTTGATCGGGTTCTCCGATTTCTTTTATTCAGGCTATGATATTGATGGGTTACCACTATCAGGGGCAGTTTTCTTCTTATTCCAATTGGCATTTGCAGGGATTTCCTTAACCATTGCCTTCGGCGGGTTTGCGGAACGGGCTAAATTAAGTGCCTACCTCATATTTGCCGTCCTCTTCTCAAGTTTTGTTTACCCGCCTATCGCGCATTGGATCTGGGGCGGCGGCTGGTTAGCAGAGCACGGAAAACAAGATTTCGCAGGTTCAACTGTGGTTCATTTAACTGGTGCCATGGCGGCGCTGGCAGCAACTATTCTCTTAAAACCTCGAATGGGCAAGTTTAATAAAGACGGCTCAGCCAATAATCTTGCTGGTCATAATCAGGTTTTCACCGCATTGAGTGTATTACTCTTATGGGTAGGCTGGTTTGGCTTCAATGCTGGTAGTACCTTATCGGTTGACAAAGCTTTCTTTGGATTTGTTGCTATTAATACAAACCTCGCGGCGGCAGCTGGAACAATTGCAGCAATGATTATTTCCTGGATAGTATTAGGGAAAGCCGATGTACCGATGATGTTAAATGGCGCCCTTGCAGGTTTGGTCGCTATTACTGCTTCCTGTGCCTTCGTTGACACCTGGGCGGCCGTCTTAATTGGATTTATCGCCGGAATTTTAGTTTTCTACAGTATGCGCTTTTTTGAAAAAGTGAAAATCGATGATCCAATTGCCGCCCTTTCCGTCCATGGAACTGCTGGGGTCTGGGGAACATTATCCACTGGATTCTTTGCCACAAAAGAATTAGCAACGGTCGGCAGTCCTGGTTTATTTTATGGCGGCGGCTTCCACCAATTGGGTGTTCAGGCAATGGGTGTCATTACCTGTGCAGCTTTCGCATTTATTGTTTCCTATATCCTTCTCGCCATAATGAAAAAAGCAATGAACGGATTACGAGTGACAGAGGAAGAAGAAATCATTGGACTTGATATGAGCGAGCACGGCAGCTATGGCTACCCTGAATTGGTGAAGACCGAGCAAACGTTCAAAGCACAATAGTAGTCGAAACCAATCCCCTATTATGCGGGATTGGACTACTTTCGATTTTTAGATAAAGGAGGTAGAAACCGTGACTGACAATCCCTACTTAGCGGCAGTGGAATATCGAACGACGCATATGGGAGAAGCATCTCAAGATCACTTTAAGTTGAACGAGTTGCATGATGCCATTATGAATCAGGTGATAAAAATATCTATTAATCAACTATCGATTCGATCTGGTCCCCCTCCGTCGCCCTTCTCCATTTTTGTAATGGGAAGCGCAGGACGATTGGAACAGTCCGTTTGGAGTGACCAAGATCATGGGATCATTTATCACGATGAAAGCAATGAGGCAAAGTCCTATTTTTTAGCATTAGGAAAGGAAATTTCTAAAGGGCTTCATTTTGCAGGATATCCCTATTGTGACGGTGGAGTGATGGCGAGTAATCCCTTCTGGTGTAAATCCATAGATGAATGGCAGCTGCAAATAACGAATTGGCTGTCTGATTCCACGTGGGAATCTACGCGGTATCTATTAATTTTTCTAGATGGAAGGTCGATCCTTGGTGAGGGCGAATATGTAGAAAGCTTAAAAACACATCTCTACCAAACAGCGAATACAGAACAGCTCTTGTCCAACTCTTTACGTAATACCCTCCATATTAAAAAAGGGATCAATTTATTAGGCCAGCTATTAACGGAAACACACGGTCCACATTCGGGCACATTACCTATAAAAGAGATTGCCATTCTCCCATATGTAAATGCCCTGCGTCTAATAGCTATCAAGGAAAGAGTTATGGAGACCCCTACCCTTTCCCGGCTTGAAAAAATTTCAACTGCCTGGATTCCTGGGCATGACAAACAATTTTTCAAAGAGCAATTTTTAAAACTGTTAAACTACCGTTTAATGTATGGGGATCACACAAACTATGACTCCGGTCATTATTTGGTAGTTAAACGGTTAACGAAGGAGCAAACGAAGGAGGTAAAAGAAATCATCAAAAATGGGTATGGCCTTTTTCACCATGTTAGAAGGTTACTAGAAAAGAAATAGTTCAAGGGGGATGGGTAAACGATGATGCAATTTTTCCGGCAACTAACAGGAAAACTAAATTCAAACATATTTGCTGGATTACTAGGACCATCTACTCCGCAGCAAATGGCTTTTCTTAGGGAACTTCAGAGGGAAATGAAACAAACAAACTGTATGGAAACCCCTCTCAATGAATTGAAAGTTACTGTATTCGATATAGAAACAACTGGATTTTATCCAGATAAGGGAGACCAAATCATCTCAATCGGTGCAATAAAAATGAAAGGGCCTCAAATCAAGGAGCAGGAAACCTTTTATTCTTTGGTACAATCAGACCTCCCTCTATCAAATGAAGTTTCATCGTTAACCAATATTCAAGCTTCGGAATTACGCACTGCCCCCCCTGCACCTGAAGTACTTATGAATTTCTTCAAGTTTGTAAAAAGTGATATTCTTGTGGCGCACCACTCAAAGCATGAGCAGTCGTTTATGCAAAAAACAACATGGGATGTATGGCGAACGAAATTTAACCACCGAATTATCGATACCACCTTTTTAATCCGCTTATCAGATTTATCCATGAAAGCAGCATCACTTGAAGACCTCTGCTATGAATGCGGGATTGAAATAGAAAACCGGCATCATGCCTTAGGCGATGCGATCATGACCGCAAAGATTTGGAGCTACTATTTACAACTTGCTCAAAAGAAGAAATTCCAATATTTACAGGAAGTATATGAATATCTCGCGAGAAATGACTAAAGAAACTACTTTATCCTATATATGTATATCAACTTTTTAGCCAGTCAGAGATATAACTTTCCAACACTTCCATCTTACTTACTACTGAATTCCCCTTGTTTTCTCCTCCGTATTATCTTAATTAAAAAAATTTTTGAAAAAATTTTTTTATTCCATTTCCTTATTACGTCAATATTGTAAACGCTACCAGTTTTTCCGATTAGTTTGAATTGTCTGATTTTTGTATTGACCATGTTTTCGATTGGTTGTATGATTATCGAAAATAATCATTACTATTTATTACACCACTATTCATTTCTAGATGAAGAAGGTACATGCATTTTTTTAAAATTTATGTTTCAACATTTAAAGGGTTTCATCAGAAAAGAGGAGTGGTTAGGTTGGGAAGTCAATGGATTTTCCTTGGCGGAGAGTTCGTCAAGAAAGAGGATGCTGTCGTATCCGTTTTTGATCATGGTTTTTTATATGGTGATGGAGTATTTGAGGGAATCCGCGTATACCGCGGCAACATCTTCAGACTCGATGCTCACCTAAAAAGACTATTTGAATCAGCACAATCCATTATGCTGAAGATTCCATACACACAGGGGGAAATGACACAATTAATCGTTGAAACCATTAGAAAGAATCAGCTAGAAAGCGCCTATATTCGTGTCGTTGTTTCACGTGGCAAAGGAAATCTTGGACTGGACCCTTCTTCCTGCTCGAATCCAAGCGTCATCATTATCGCCGAGCCTTTAACCATGTATCCAAAGGAATTTTACGATAATGGCATAAAAATCGCATCGGTTGCAAGCAGACGGAATCGCCCGGATGTACTTAGTCCACAGATTAAATCACTTAATTATTTAAATAATATTCTTGTAAAACTAGAAGCGAATCAAGTTGGCGTCCAGGAAGCCTTAATGATGAATGACCAAGGTTATGTTACCGAGGGTTCAGCCGATAATATCTTCATTGTAAAAAATGGTGTCTTGTACACACCTCCCGTTTACTTAGGAGCATTAGAAGGAATTACCCGCAACGCCATCATAGATGTAGCAAGTGCCCAAGGCTACGAAGTGCGAGAATCACCTTTTACCAGACATGATGTATATGTCGCTGATGAGGTGTTCTTAACCGGAACAGCCATCGAAGTCATTGCCGTTATTGAAGTTGACGGCCGCGTCATTCGTGACGGGAAGCCAGGGATCGTAACAACCGACCTTTTAGAAGAATTCAGAAAGATCGTAACAACAGACGGAGTGGCTTGTTACCCAGAAACAACAAACCATGCTGTAGTCAGTTAGGAGATTGAAAAATGCGAAGCGATATGATTAAAAAGGGGATTGATCGTGCTCCCCACCGCAGCCTATTATACGCAACAGGGGTAACCGTTAGAGACTTAGAAAAACCGTTTATCGGTGTCTGTAACTCGTTTATTGAAATTATCCCAGGACATAAACATCTTAATCATTTCGGTGAGATTGTAAAAGAAGCGATCCGTGAAGCCGGCGGCATTCCTTTCGAATTTAATACAATTGGTGTCGATGATGGTATTGCCATGGGGCATATCGGTATGCGTTATTCCCTTCCAAGCCGTGAAATTATTGCGGACAGTGCCGAAACAGTCATCAACGCTCACTGGTTTGATGGTGTGTTTTACATACCAAACTGTGACAAAATCACACCGGGCATGTTGATGGCGGCAGCACGGACCAATGTCCCATCCGTATTTGTTTCCGGTGGACCAATGGAAGCTGGCGTTTCCTCTACAGGGAAAAACCTTTCCCTTACTTCCGTTTTTGAGGGAGTCGGATCCTATCATAACGGTACGATGACCGAGCAGCAATTGCTCGAAATTGAAACAAGTGCCTGTCCTACATGTGGATCCTGTTCGGGAATGTTTACCGCAAACTCGATGAACTGTTTAATGGAAGTATTAGGGATGACGGTTCCTGGTAACGGAACAATTGTCGCAACTTCGGAAGAAAGACATGAACTCATCCGCCAGGCAGCAAGGCATTTAATTGAACTTGTGAAAAAGGATATTCGCCCACGCGACATGATTACGCGTGAAGCAATCGATAATGCATTCGCACTTGATATGGCGATGGGCGGTTCAACGAATACCGTTCTCCATACACTTGCCATTGCACATGAAGCGGGGATTGAATACGACTTACGTGATATTAACAAAATTGCAGAGAAAGTCCCATATTTAGCAAAAATCATGCCAGCATCTGATGTTTCTATGGATGATGTGCACCAAGCAGGCGGGGTCAGTGCTATTTTAAATGAGCTCTGTAAGGTTGAGGGTGCACTCCATAAGGATTGCCTGTCGATCACCGGAAAAACATTAGCCGAAAATGTGAAGGATGCAACAATCCTTAATGAAAAGGTTATTCGCTCAAAAGACAATCCATATAGTAAGGTTGGCGGTCTCTCCATCCTCTTTGGAAACATTGCTCCAGATGGTGGGGTTATCAAAGTAGGTGCAGTTGATCCATCGATTAAAACATTCTTGGGTGAAGCGATTGTGTTTGAATCCCAAGATGAGGCACAGGAAAACATTAATAACGGCACCGTTAAATCAGGGCATGTCGTGGTGATCCGCTATGAAGGCCCTAAAGGCGGACCGGGGATGCCTGAAATGCTCGCTCCAACATCGGCGATTGCTGGTCGAGGTTTAGATAAAGAGGTCGCATTAATTACAGATGGTCGTTTCTCTGGGGCAAGCCGCGGAATCTCAATTGGCCATATTTCACCGGAAGCCGCAGAAGGCGGACCAATCGCCTTTGTAGAAAATGGTGACCAGATCTTAATTGATCTTGAGGGTCGTTCCATCGAACTTCTCGTCGATGACGAAGTTTTAGCAGAAAGACGCCGTTCTTGGGTACAGCCGGAGCCAAAAATTAAATCTGGCTATCTCGCAAAATATGCAAAGCTTGTTACATCCGCTAATACTGGCGGAGTTATGAAGATATAGGAATGGAAAATAAAAAGGGATTCACTAGTACCCCTCCCCTTCTAAAGAAGTTAAGGTACTAAAGGTAAAGTGGCATACCATTGACAAAAGAATATCCATAAATCGATGACGGGAATAAAGGAATAAGAAAGTGTATTTTCAGAGAGCTGGGGTTGCTGGAAGCCCAGTAATACATCTTATTCCGACATCATCCCTGAGTGTTGAGCTGAACGATCTTCACTAGTAGGCTCAATCGGGTGTCACTTGAACACCTGTTACCAAAAGAAGCGTATTATTTTTAGTTGTCGCTTCATAAGGCAGTATTCGTAAGAATGCTGTAAAAACCGGGTGGTACCGAGAAAAAGAAGGTCTTTTCTCCCCGTTTATTCTGCTTTGTAGTTTGTAGACTGCAGTTTATTCGGAGACGAAAAGGCCTTTTTGTTATTTTTGTGGCAATTATTCAATCACCCACAAGGAGGGATTACGACGTGAAAGTAGAAGCAAAAAAGCTGGAATTCCAAGCCAGTACCGCACCAAAGACGGGTGCAGACCTTCTGATTGACTTATTAAAAAATGAAGGTGTTGATACGATTTTTGGGTATCCGGGAGGTGCTGTCCTACCAATTTACGATGCAATCTATCGGGCACAGGGTACAATCAATCATATTCTTTTCCGTCACGAGCAAGGCATGATCCATGCAGCTGAAGGATATGCCCGAATTACCGGCAATCCTGGTGTAGTAATCGCCACCTCAGGTCCAGGTGCAACAAACCTGGTAACCGGAATTACAGATGCGATGATGGATTCCTTACCGCTCGTGGTATTTACCGGGCAGGTTGCACGGAGCGTCATCGGAACGGATGCCTTCCAAGAAGCAGATGTCATGGCAATTACGACACCCATCACCAAGCATAATTATCAAGTGCAATCCATTTCTGACTTACCAAGAATTGTGAAAGAAGCTTTTCATATTGCTTCTACAGGCCGGCCGGGACCGGTCTTGGTCGACATTCCAAAAGATATCTCAGCTGGAATTTTAGCAAAAGAACCCAAAGAGGCAAAAATTGATTTACCGGGCTACCAGCCAACCACAAAGCCTAATCCAATGCAAATTAAAAAACTGGCTGATTCAATTGCAAAAGCAAAAAAGCCTGTCATACTCGCAGGCGCAGGTGTACTTCATGGAAAAGCAGCTGCAGAATTAACTGCCTTTGCGGAAAAACACCAACTTCCGGTCGTGACAACACTACTTGGTCTTGGTACCTTCCCGGCAGATAGCCCTCTCTCGTTAGGAATGGGCGGCATGCACGGAACCTATGCGGCAAACATGGCTTTATATGAAAGTGACTTACTAATTAATTTGGGTGCCCGTTTTGATGACCGGTTAACGGGAAATCTTAAACACTTTGCTCCACATGCAAAGGTCGCACACATTGATATCGACCCAGCAGAAATTGGGAAAAATGTTCCCACCCAAATTCCAATTGTCTCCGATGCGAAAGAAGCTTTGGTTGAGTTAATCAATCAAACAGCTGAATCACCCAATCACGCGGCATGGCTGGGAACACTTCAGCAATACAAACAGGAATATCCGCTTTGGTATCAACATAATCCAAAGGGAATGTGTCCACAGTGGGTAATCGAAGCCATTCATAAAGTGACAAATGGCGATGCAATTGTGGCAACAGATGTCGGCCAACATCAAATGTGGGCCGCCCAGTATTATTCCTTTAAAGAACCGCATCGCTGGATTACTTCTGGCGGGCTTGGAACAATGGGCTTCGGCTTCCCTGCCGCCATCGGAGCACAAATTGCCTCACCAGAAAGTACAGTTGTCGCGATTGTCGGTGACGGTGGTTTCCAAATGACACTGCAAGAGCTTTCCGTCATTTATGAACGCAACCTTCCAGTCAAAATCATCATTGTCAATAATGGTGCACTTGGAATGGTTCGTCAGTGGCAGGAATTATTACACGGCAACCGGATTTCGGAATCGATTCTTCACACACAGCCTGATTTTGTCAAACTTGCCGAAAGTTATTCGATCCGCGGATACAAGGTTGAAGACCAGGAAGAATTAATCACAGTTTTACCAGAAGTATTCGCCTATAATGGCCCTGTTCTAGTTGACTGTCGCGTACTGCAGCAGGAGAAGGTTTTTCCAATGATTGCTCCAGGCAAAGGAATTCATGAAATGATTGGGGTGAAACCACTATGAAACGAATCATAACCTTAACGGTTCAGGATCGAAGCGGTGTCCTCAATCGTGTTACAGGCCTCTTGCAAAGAAGACAGTTCAACATCGAGAGTATTTCCGTCGGGCCCACAGAAACCGAGGGCATTTCCAAGATGACTCTTGTCGTTGAAATCGAAGATGAACAGCGCCTAGAACAAGTTACGAAACAATTAAACAAGCAAATTGATGTATTAAAAGTTTCCGATATTACCGATAAGGCCATTGTTGTCAGAGAGCTCGCCCTCATTAAGGTAGCCAGCTCGAGTCAGCTTCGCAGTGAAATTAATGGAATTATTGATCCATTCCGTGCCTCGGTGATCGACGTAAGTAAAGATAGTTTAGCCGTTCAAATCACAGGCCGTCCTGAAAAAATTGATGCCTTAATCGAGCTGCTTCGCCCATTCGGAATTAAAGAGATTGCCAGAACAGGGCTGACCGCCTTCCTGCGTGGGTATCAGCCACAAGTAAGCGAACTAGCAACGCACACACTAGTAAAATAATAATATTCGTGGAAGGATGATCAATTATGGTAAAAGTACTTTATAACGGAGATATTCAAGAGGAAGTTTTACAAGGAAAAAAAATCGCAGTAATTGGCTATGGCTCACAAGGTCATGCACATGCCCTTAACTTAAAAGAAAGCGGATTTGATGTTGTCGTTGGATTACGCTGTGGTAAGTCATGGGATAAAGCGGTGGAAGATGGTGTTGACGTTCGCTCCGTAGCTGAAGCTACAGCTGCTGCAGACGTTGTAATGGTTCTTCTTCCAGACGAAATGCAGCCAAAGGTTTATGAAGAAAGTATTAAACCAAATCTTGAAGCCGGTAATGCCTTAGTTTTTGCTCATGGATTCAATATTCATTTTAGCCAAATCGTCCCTCCAGCGGATGTAGACGTATTCCTAGTTGCCCCTAAAGGCCCTGGACATTTAGTTCGCCGTACGTACACGGAAGGTGCCGGCGTCCCTGCTCTATACGCAGTTTACCAAGACTATACAGGCCAAGCACGTGATGTTGCCCTTGCATATGCTAAAGGAATTGGTGCAGCACGCGCAGGTGTTCTCGAAACGACATTCCAAGAAGAAACGGAAACAGATCTATTCGGAGAGCAGGCTGTTCTTTGCGGCGGTACTACTGCCCTTATCAAGGCCGGATTTGAAACACTTGTAGAAGCAGGTTATCAGCCAGAAGTTGCCTACTTTGAATGTTTACATGAATTAAAATTAATCGTTGACCTTCTATATGAAGGAGGGCTAGAAAACATGCGCTACTCTATCTCTGATACAGCACAATGGGGAGATTTTGTTTCCGGTCCACGTGTTGTCAACGAAGATACAAAAGCACGCATGAAAGAAGTCTTAAAAGATATCCAAACTGGTAAATTTGCTCAAGGCTGGATCATAGAGAATCAAACAAACCGCCCACAATTCAACGCCATTAACCGAGCTGAAAACAATCATCAAATTGAGCAAGTCGGCCGTGAGCTTCGTGCGTTAATGCCGTTTATTAAAAAACCTGTAAATGCAAAGAAAGAAGTGGTGGTAAATGGTTCACGTTAACATCTTTGATACAACCTTACGTGATGGCGAGCAGTCCCCTGGTGTGAATTTAAACCAGCTTGAAAAAGTAGAAATTGCCAGACAGCTTGAACGTTTTGGCGTTGATATCATGGAGGCCGGCTTTCCGGCTTCCTCTCAAGGTGATTTTGAAGCGGTAAGAGCGATTGCCCGGACGATAAAAGACTCATCCGTTACAGGCCTAGCACGTGCCACAAAATCGGACATTGACATTGCGTGGGATGCTTTAAAAGATGCGGCAGAACCAAGGTTACATGTTTTTCTAGCAACCTCCCCTATTCATATGCAATATAAGTTAATGAAAACACCCGAGGAAGTTACACAGATCGCAGTCGACATGGTCTCTTATGCTAAAAGTAGATTTCCTCATGTGGAATGGTCAGCAGAGGATGCTTCTCGCTCAGACCTTGATTTTCTCGTTCAAATCATTACGAAAGTCATTGATGCCGGGGCAACCGTCATCAATCTCCCTGATACGGTAGGTTACACAACACCGCTGGAATACGGCCGGATGTTCCGCTATGTTAGGGAAAATGTGCCAAATATTCATAAGGCTGCATTATCTTGTCACTGCCATGACGATCTTGGAATGGCTGTCGCTAATTCACTTGCGGCCATCGAAAATGGGGTCACTCAAGTCGAGGGTACAATTAACGGAATTGGCGAACGTGCGGGCAATGCTTCTTTAGAAGAAGTTGCCGTTGCCTTAAATATTCGCAAAGATAAATACCCGTATACTACTAATCTAGTATTAAAAGAAATTAAGCGTACCAGCGACATGGTGAGCCGCTTTACAGGGATGAAGGTTCCCCCTAACAAAGCCGTTGTGGGGAAAAATGCCTTTGCCCATGAATCGGGTATCCACCAGGATGGTGTGCTGAAAAATACGTTAACCTATGAGATCATTACACCGGAGTTAGTCGGCGTCAGTTCAAATGACCTCGTTCTTGGAAAGCACTCTGGCCGCCATGCCTTTAAAGATAAAATTGAGCAAATGGGCTTTGAATTGTCAGCTGAGAAATTGAATGAAGCATTCCACTCATTTAAGCAATTAACAGATCGCAAAAAAGAAGTAACAGATGAGGATTTATTTACCATCCTGATCGATATTCAAACCGCAGCCATTGATGTGAAAAAGTATGAGCTGGTTGCCTTCCAAGTTCAATATGCGTCAGCGAACCTCCCTACTGCAACGGTCGCCCTTACTACACCTGAGGGTCTGCGAGTAGAAACTGCCAGAACCGGCAGCGGAAGTGTTGAAGCATTATACAACACATTAGAAGCGCTCATCAAAGAAGAAATACATTTAACCGATTTTAATCTTAGTTCCGTTGGACGTGGACGCGATGCCCTGGCAGAGGTTCATGTCAAAATGACCGTAAACGGTACAAATGTCAGCGGCCGCGCCTCCGCACAAGACGTATTAGAGGCATCAGCCAAAGCATTCATAAACGCCGTCAATCGCGTATTCTTTAACCAACGGTGCCTGACACCATTAACTGCATACAAGTAGTGAAAATGGTGACAGGCACCATTTGGATTTTTTAACCAAATAAGGAGGTTGCTTCTAATGAAAAAACGTATTGTCTTACTTCCCGGTGATGGGATTGGAAAAGAAGTTATTCATTCTGCAAAAGATGTGTTACAGGCAATTGCCGAAGAATATAATCATAGTTTTTACTTTGAAACCCATGAAATCGGAGGAGCAGCCATTGACCTTTACGGCACTCCTCTTCCTGAAACAACTGTTGATGCCTGTAAACAAGCGGATGGTGTATTACTAGGAGCTGTTGGCGGACCAAAATGGGATAAAAATCCCTCCCACCTTCGACCTGAGAAAGGGTTGCTCGGCATCCGCAAAGCACTAGATTTATATGCAAACTTAAGGCCAATCAAAGGATTTAAAAATTTACTTCATGCTTCTCCATTAAAGGAAGAAGTAGTTTCAGGAAGCGACCTCCTTATTGTTCGTGAATTAACGGGCGGGCTATATTTTGGGACTCCAAGTGAACGTCGTGATAACGGTAATGCTGTGGTAGACACACTCTCTTACACCCGTAAAGAGATTGAAAGAATTGTAGATAAAGGCTTTCAAGCAGCACAGCAGCGGCGCGGTCACTTGACATCCGTTGATAAGGCAAATGTCCTGGAATCCAGCAAACTATGGCGTGAGGTTGTCGAGGAGAAAAAGGCTCAATATCCAGAAGTTGCGGTTGAACATGTTTTAGTCGATGCAGCGGCAATGAAATTAATCACAAACCCAACCCAATTCGACGTCATCGTGACTGAAAACCTATTTGGAGATATTTTAAGTGATGAGGCATCGGTATTGACAGGATCACTTGGCATGCTCCCTTCTGCCAGCCTTCGCGAAGATGGGCTTGGACTTTATGAACCGGTTCACGGTTCTGCTCCAGATATTGCTGGCAAAGGCGTGGCCAATCCAGTTGCGATGATCTTGTCCGCTGCCCTAATGCTAAGATATTCCTTCCAATTGGAAGATGAAGCGAAGATGATTGAGGATGCCGTTCAATCCATCCTTGATGCCGGCTTCCATACAGGAGATCTCCAGGTAGCAGAGGGTCGCCTTGTTGGAACAGCAGAAATGACTAAGTTGATTGTCGATTATATCAAATCACAAAATGCTTCGAAATGTATCGCTAGCTGTTATTATTAAGAAAAGCGGAAGCGCCCTGGTCAGCGGCGTATGGCCTGGAGCGCTCCAACTGAGATAAAGGAAACACGAAGAGCCGGAGGCGATTTGATGTTGACTTATCGTAGGGCGGAGAGCGAAGGACACTAGCCGCTAGGGCGCTGGAGCCGGACATTTCTCAAAGCAGAAACTTGCAATTTATTATCATTTAAGTAATTTCTTAGGGTAAACCGTCTTGAATAGGCGGTTTTCCTTTATAAATAGTGTAGAAAAAGTCATGCGATGATTGAAGCGAGGTAACCGCCGAATAGGAAATTCTAAATCTATAAACGGGAGGAAGGAAGCTATGCATACACCAAAAACGATTATCCAAAAAATTTGGGAACAACATGTTGTCCATCAAGAAGAAGGAAAACCAGATTTACTATACATCGATTTGCATCTCGTTCACGAAGTTACCTCACCTCAAGCATTTGAGGGATTACGATTGAACGGACGAAAGGTCCGCCGCCCGGATCTTACTTACGCAACAATGGATCATAATATTCCAACCCGTGACCGCAGTGAGATTAAAGATCCAGTTTCGAAAAATCAAGTTGATACCTTACAGAAAAACTGTCAGGAATTCGGCATCGAATTATCTGATTTACATCACCCTGATAATGGTATCGTTCACGTGATCGGACCACAGCTTGGTTTAACGCAACCGGGAAAAACCATTGTATGTGGTGACAGTCATACCTCTACGCACGGCGCATTCGGTGCCCTTGCTTTTGGTATCGGAACAAGTGAAGTCGAGCATGTTCTGGCATCACAAACATTATGGCAGGCTCCTCCAAAAACGATGAACGTAAAAGTAAATGGCAAGCTTGGAGTGGGTGTAACCGCAAAGGACTTAATTTTAGCGATTATCGGTAAATTTGGCATTCAATTTGGAACTGGCTACGTAATGGAATACACAGGTGAAGCGATTCGTTCCCTTTCCATGGAAGAGCGTATGACGGTATGTAACATGTCAATTGAGGCCGGCGCTCGTGCCGGATTGATTACGCCTGACGAAACCACTTTTGAATATTTAAAAGGGCGGCGGCATGTTCCCAAAGGGGAGGCATTCGAGGAAGCTGTTGCCAAATGGCGTGCACTTGCAACTGATGAAGGTGCTTCTTACGATAAAGTAGTGGAAATTAATGCTGACGAAATTGAACCACAAGTAACGTGGGGTACAAACCCAGGTATGTGTCTCCCTGTAACCGCTGCTGTTCCAAATCCTAATGATGCGGTTAAAGTCAATGAAAAAGATGCAATTACCCGTGCCCTTCAATATATGGGACTTGAAGCTGATCAGCCCATAACTAGTATCCAAATTGACCATGTCTTTATTGGATCCTGTACAAACTCTCGCCTAAGTGATTTACGGAAAGCAGCAGAAGTCATTCGCGGCAAGAAGGTTAATCCTGCTGTTAAAGCAATTGTTGTACCTGGTTCTTTTATTGTAAAAATGGAAGCCGAAAAAGAAGGAATTGACCAAGTCTTTAAGGATGCCGGCTTTGAATGGCGTGAAGCCGGATGCAGCATGTGCTTAGCAATGAATGATGATATTGTTCCTCCAGAAGGACGCTGTGCTTCCACATCAAACCGAAACTTTGAAGGCCGTCAAGGAAATGGGGCTCGTACCCATCTGGTTAGCCCTGAAATGGCAGCAGCAGCTGCGGTAGCGGGTCATTTTGTTGATGTCCGCAAATTTACTGCACAGGAGGTTTACTAATCATGGAACCACTACGTACACACCAAGGCCTTGTTTTTCCATTAAATCGATCAAATGTTGATACTGACCAAATTATTCCGAAGCAATTTTTAAAGCGGATTGAACGAAGCGGTTTCGGCCAATTCCTATTCTATAACTGGCGTTTTGATGATGATGGCAAACCTCGTGAAGATTTCTCATTGAATGATCCAAAATATAAAGGTGCTTCCATCATCGTAGCCGGCGAAAACTTTGGCTGCGGCTCATCACGTGAGCATGCACCGTGGGCCGTTCAGGACTTTGGATTTAAAGTCGTTATTGCCCCAAGTTTTGCTGATATTTTTAAAAATAACTGCGCAAAAACTGGGATTCTAACCGTTCAAGCTTCTGAAGAACAAGTTCAAGAGATTATTCGTAAAGCAGAATCAACTGCGTATACCCTAACTGTAGACCTTGAAGAACAAGTGGTTTACGACAACGAAGGCTTTAAACTGACTTTTGATATCGCACCATATCCAAAACAAATGCTATTAAATGGCTGGGACGAAATCGGTGTTACGTTAAGCTACGAGGATAAAATTAAGCGATATGAACTTGCACATAGTTAATTGAAAGAGCTTGGAATCCAAGCTCTTTTTTCCTATCTAGAATTCTGGCAAGTGATCGAGATTATTTTCCTTTATCCCATCTGGTTCGCTGCGGATAATGTCTCTCCCGTATTTGTGGAATACATCTATATGCGCAATCTTCCCTTCCTTTGCGTCGGCGAGTGCTGATATATAATCCAGTTCCCTTCCAGTATTAGTTTTAAAAGCAATCAGGTCCCCTTCATCGTTTTTTCTGACAGCGACAAATTCCTCTTTACTATCCAGATTCGATTGATCCGCTTCCATAAGGGCCTGTCGTTCAGTTTTCTGCTTGTATTGTTCATATATTTTTTCAAAGTCTTGTTCCATCCTGTCACCTCCGAACATTTGTTAGTATTTTTCTTTTTTTAAAAATTATCCTCTATTCCGAAATTGTCACAAACTGTTCAATTTTTACCCTGTTGAATAAAATTACCCTTTTATCGTGCGTGGTATAATTTACCTGATTGGGGGTGATCAAATTGGATGCAACGGAAGGAAATGCGTGGTTTTATATACGAAATCATCAGCAACTGGGACCCATTGGATTATTTGAACTGAAGAAAATGTTTGAACAAGGTATACTCACTCCTGAAACCTATGTTTGGACAAAAGGGCTGAATCAATGGCAAACGGCCAAAAGCCTTGAACTATTGCCAGCTCTAGTCTACAAGCCCAACGTGTTAGCGCGACCTGAAGGAAATTTAGCTAGTACTTGGGATGAGCAAATTAAAGATATCTATCCAAAAGGAAGACCATTCGTACGATACCTAGCAAGGCTTTTTGATTTATCACTTTTTTCACTCGTTTTAATCACCTTTGTATCGATATTTTCTCCCAAATTCATACTAGAGACATCGGGAATCTTAATCTTTATGCTTAGTCTGATTCTATATGTTTTAGTAGAAGCCTCCATCCTTGCGATTTTCGGTAATACATTAGGGAAGACCATCCTAAACGCTCGCCTTCGAACAATTAATGGTGAACCGCTTCATTTCCTAACCGCACTAAAGCGAAGTATTTTTGTAACAGCAGCCGGAATGGGCTTTGGTGTGCCTATTATTCATTTTATTTGCTCTTATTTTTCATATTTTGATCTTAAAAGGAATGGGATGTCCACCTGGGATCAGCAAATTGGAACAGTGGTCCTTTATGGAAAGGTTAGTCCTATCCGGATTGTTATTGTTAGTCTCTTGCCAATTGCCTTATTAATTGCCGGTCTGTCCGTTTAGGTATTTTCTTTTTTTGCATGGTAAAAAGCTGAACAACGATTTCTAAACAAAAGCCCTCCATACACCAAAATGGAAGGGCTTTCGCATTATCCGAATAAACTCAACGGCATTAATATACGGACTAATAGTTATACTCCCCTGGGCCATTACTTGAAAATAGGGCAGAGGCCTTTGCAAAAATGGATAATAACGTAATAACGATGACGAGTAACTGGATTGATTTTTGGTATTTCATGATGGATTCCTCCCTTCGCTTATTTACAAAGATTCGTTTCAGCCCCCATACTAACCCAAATTTTTCTATTCACTCAGCTGTACACAATCTGTTCATCAAAAGTTCAGAAATTAAAAAACCGAGATCTTTTGTAAAAAGTCCCGGTTCACTGTTATGAAGCTTATCTGCCGCTATAAATACCAATCGGATTTCCATCAAGATCAAGAAATTGGGCAAATGTACCGCCGCTAGGTATCTCCGTTTCCGGTATGATCACTTTCCCGCCAAGCTGGGTTACCTTTTCTAAACAGGCTGCCATGTCCGCTACTCTAAAGTAAAGAGTCATGTAAGGTGTTTCTTCAAATGTCCAATTGAATAAATGCCCACTTAAGCCGGCCTCTACTTCTGAGATATTCATGACAGGACCATCATCCGTAATTCGCCAATGAAAAACAGATTCATAAAACCTTTGTGAACGATCCCCTTCTCTAGCAGCAATTTCGAAAAAACCAATTTGATTAAGCTCAATCTCCGTTTTGCTTTGACTCGAGGCATGGGTCCCACCATGGTAAGCCCCCATGATAATTCCATCTGGGTCAACAAATTGGGCAATCGAGCCCCCGGTTGGAACTGCCATTTCCGGAAGTATGACTGTCCCACCCATTTCCTCAACTTTCGCCAAACATTCCTGAATGTTTTCAACATTTATGTACATGCTGGTATGTGTCGGATGGTCTTGATGCGGCCATTTTAGGATATGACCGCTTACGCCTGCACCAGAAATTTGCAGCAATGGACCAACATCGGTGATTTTCCAATTAAACAAACTCTCATAAAAATTTTTCGCTTGATTGCCGTCTCTTGCTGCAATAACAAACATTTTAAGTGTGTTTCCCATATTTCCGACCCCATTTCTAACTAACTTCTCTTTTCAGTTTACAGTATAAGCTTCCTAAAGCATTGCTTAAACTTCGACAAAAAAGGTACTTTTTCCTTTATAGCGGAACAGGCTATAATACTTGTAGTAGGAGTGACACAAAAATGCCAAGATACGATAAAACCCATGACCCGCTAAAAAATAGCGAACTACTTGAGCGAATTAGCGGAAAACGACTTGATATGGTAAGGGTAATCAAAGAGACCGAGGAATATTTTGAGCACTACCGTTTGGAACCATGTCTTCGAATTTCCAAAAAGAAACATGCACTTACTTTTTCCGAAAAAATGAAGGAGCGGTTATTCCGCCTTACGGCTAAACCTTCACATCTTTTGGCACCATCGCGAATGAAAGTGGATAGTCAAGGAAATGTGGTGCCCGATTGGAAAGGCAAGCTTGACCATGAATTTACACGGCTAGCTGAAAACATCGCAACGGAAGTGAATGTTGTGGATTTTGGTGCTGTTGGGGATGGAAAAACGGATTGCACGGAAGCTTTTAAAAAGGCACTCGCCACGGGACGGGTGAAGATTGTTATACCCCCAGGAGTGTTTATCACAAAAGAAATCCGTCTGCCGTCTTGGACATGGCTTGTTGGATCTGGAAAAGGGTTAACCACTATTAAGCTTCATAACCAAGCCCCCAAGGGAAAACGCCTACTTACAAACGCGAATCATTGGCGAGGCAATCACCATATTTTTGTCGAAAGAATGAGCTTAGACTGGAATGTCGAGAGGCTTGGTGAAGTGACAAAAACGAGTACATGGGGCAATCATTCCAGCTGCCTGACCTTTGCTAATGTTACCTATGGCTGGATTAAGGATGTTGAAGGAATTAATCCAGGGCTTCATTGCTTCGATATTTCCTCCACACAGTACAATTATGCGGGTGACGGGTATCGTGCCCGCGGCGGCAGCAAGTATGTCTGGATCGATCAAGTAACCGGTTATGGCTTTGGTGACGATGGGATCACGACACACCATAGTGATTATATCTTCATTTCCAATTCCCATATGTGCGATCCGAGCGGACGTGCGCATCAGAAAGGTTTTTCCAATTCTAATGGAATCGAAGTGGATGATGGTTCGCGAAATGTGTTATTAGTGAACAATTCATCCGCGAGGTGCTTTGGCGGCGTGGAAATTAAAGCCCATCAGAATTCCTCTGCAGCATCCAATGTGCAAATAGTTGGGCATCTCTCAGTGAATGATAATCGGGCCTTTAACTTCCGCCATATCGGGCATCACAAAATCACTGATGCCGCATCACAATCAGCCTTCAATATTATCGCTGTGAACCTTGCAGCAATCGCACCAATTTTTACAGACTTATATATGAATTCTACACCGCGAGGCATGGTTATTTCCGCCTACAGGAATGTCGTAGTTAACCATTTTACACTGATTGGCGATCCCGATTATGATTACAAAGGGAATCCTTTAATTGCCCTCCAATATCGGGCAAGAAATGTGTGCTTAAATAATCTTTCTGCCTCTAATTTTACGAATGCTGGCGCCATGATTAAAGTTTATGGCGGCGAAAATCGTGCGGATTCTATTCAAATCAATCATGTGCTTTCTAAGGATTTATCTTCTAAAGAAATAGAGGTCGGAGTAGGGGTCCAACATATTAAAATGCAGCAAATCACATAATTACCCCTATCAAAATAAAAAACATATGGCTAAACCATATGTTTTCTCCCACCCTTTAGCTTATTGCATTAACAAATCTTTTTGTGATTTCCATCGGTCTTGTAATGGCCGACCCCACTACTGCCATATGGATTCCTCGATCAAATACAGCCTTTAAATCTTCAGGGCTCCAAATTCCCCCCTCGGCAATTATTGGGAGAGGAATGTCCTTTACTAACCTCTCGATTAAATGAACATCAGGGAGATTCTGCCCACGAGTGTCTCTTGTATATCCTCTTAACGTTGTTCCAATACAATCGAAGCCCAATTCATAGGCTAATTTAGCATCCTCATAGTTTGAGCAATCAGCCATAAATAACTGGTTAGTATACTTTTCTTTTATTATAGGAAAAATCTCATTTATCGTCTTTCCATCTGGTCTTACCCTTGTAGTTGCATCAATAGCAATAATATCGACGCCTTCTTGATATAGGAGTTCTATTTCTCCTAGAGTGGGAGTAATGAACACTTCAGACCCTTCATAGACACGTTTTATAATGCCTATAATTGGTAAATCGACTGTCTTTTTTATTTCTCGAATATCCTCCACACTGTTTGCTCGAATCCCACTTGCTCCTCCAAGCATTGCCGCATAAGCCATTCTCCCCATAATAAAAGGGCTGTGAAGTGGCTCATCCGGAAGAGCTTGGCAAGAGACTATTAGTTTTCCTTTTAGCTGTTCAAATAATTGATCAGGTGTTTTCATTAAAAGCATCTCCTTGTGAATAGATTTCCCCCGTTCAAACACTGGCGGAAAGACCTCGGCTGATCGAAGTGTTGAATTATCTTTGACTCTTTCCCTCTTTTTCAACAACGATTTCATCTACAAGCTTTTCGGCTACTCTTCGGTATAAATTACTCATGTGAACAAGGGATGAAATCATGAGCACCTGTTCGAGATAGAGGGAACTCTCCTTTTCATTCTTGGCAATTTCCTCTTTAACATCCTTCACCCGCTCCTCCATATCCACTTTAAAATCAACCGTATTTCGGCCGGTCAGATGCAAATAGCTTAAATAAAAAGTATCTAAATCAACATCCTCATCTACAATCTTTTTGTTCATGCCACTAAGGGTTACCTTAATATCATTGATTGATAGTGCCCCTTTAAGCTGGTAAATCAAACCCATTAAGATCAAATGCTCTTTCGAATACTTTTTATTTTGAATCGGAAAGATTAGCTTTCCCTTTGCATAGTTATTAATCATCGTTTTGGTAAGTACCTTTTCGTCCTCATTCCGCTTCGACGCATTGAACTTATTTTCAAATAATTGAATGACTTGATCCATATATAAATCTATTTTAGGTATTTCATCCAAGGATAAGCTTGTTTCTAAGACAAGTTCATCGATAATCTTTTTTATTTTTTCCATAATAAAAGAACCCCACCGTTTGATTAGTAATTTTATTATACACAAAGAGATATAGGTTGACTAGATTTCGTTTTATTCGTATTATTATAAGTAGTTATCAAAACTATATGATGTGTTAGGGGGAATTTTCTATGAACAGTTACATGAGGGAACCTATTAATGGATTAACCCATTTGGCAGGGGCCATTTTTGCCTTTATCGGTCTGCTAGCAATGGTTATAAAAGCGGCATTAACCACACCGACTCCGCTTGCACTTTCGGCCGTCATCATTTTTGGCGTCAGTATGATTTTGCTTTACTCGGCATCGGCGACCTATCACATGGTTATTGCCCGTGCTAATGTCATTGCCTTTTTAAGACGGCTGGACCATTCAATGATTTTTATATTAATTGCCGGTACTTACACACCGTTTTGTTTTATTAGTTTAAACGGAAAAACCGGTGCCATTCTATTTTCGATTATCTCAGGTGTCGCTATTAGTGGAGTCGTTTTTAAAATGGTGTGGTTCAACTGTCCTCGCTGGATTTCAACCGCCTTGTACATCGCGATGGGCTGGATGATTGTGTTTGTTTTTTCACCCTTAACTAGCAGCCTAAACCCTGTCGGATTGTTTTTATTGGTACTTGGTGGAATTTTCTATACTATAGGTGGAATCATTTATGGGGCAAAACCAAAGTTTTTAGAATCGAAGTATTTAGGCTTCCACGAGATTTTTCACATTTTTATTTTACTTGGCAGCTTAGCACATTTTTTATCTGTTTATTTGTACGTCATTTAAAGCGCCTGCTGACAAGGCGTTTTTTTTATCGAATTTATGACATTAAACATTTTAAATTGACTCACACTATAAAGAGGTGTTAAATAGAAAAGGCACAAAATTGATTGAGGTGTTTTTCTTGTTTCGATTACTTTTTCAAATTATTGTTATTGGGCTATGCTCCATTCTTTTCGGATTTGCCTTTAATACCTTCCTTATCCCACATAAGCTTACATCAGGTGGTGTAACAGGCATTGCCTTTTTCATTCACCATTTTACGTCCATTAATACTGGATGGGTTATTTTAGCCATTAATTTTCCCTTATTTTTTATAGGATTGAAATACCTTGGAAAAAGATTTGTATTGCTTACTGGTTATGCTGTTCTGGTTTTATCGTTAAGTATGAAGTTTATTCCGATTCATGCGATTAGCCCTGATATTATGCTATCATCGATTATTGGCGGTGCCCTGTACGGGATCGCTGTAGGAATCATTATCCGTCTTGGAGGATCCACTGGCGGAACGGACATTATCAGTCTTACGCTTGCCAAACAAAAAAATATGCAGGTTGGCTTTTTAAATACCTGTATGAATCTTTTGGTAGTCGGAATTTCCGGATTGATCTTTGGATGGAATATCACATTGTATACAATTATTGCCATCTATGTAGCTGGTCGTGCTGTGGATATGGTTTACACCACCCAGAATAAGTTGACATTAACCATTGTAACGGAAAAATATGATGAGCTTAGTGAGGCCTTGATCCGGCTTCATGCCAGAGGGGTTACGATAACCGATGCGGAGGGAGCCTATACACATACACCAAAAAAGGTGTTAACCACCGTCATCACCAAATTCGAACTGAACGAAACAAAACATGCCATTCGGACAGTGGATTCGAAGGCATTTGTAAACATCATGCAAACGATGGAAGTCATGGGACGCTTCCGCAGAGATTAAAAGGGCAGTTGGGCCATTAGGGTCCCAACTGCTTTTTATCTTTTCTCTTCTTCCATTAATTGAGCAAGTTCAAGCATTAAAACTTGTGCGTGATTATTGACCGGGTCCTTTGCGCCATAGAGTAGTGTGACTCTTTCACTTGATGCAATCTCGAAAATCTGCCTGATATATCGTTGTTTATCATCATCTGTACGAAGCTCTTTAAGATATTTATCGGTAAATTCCTCAAATAGCTCAGGTTTATGGCAAAACCATTTCCGCAGCTCTGGACTTGGAGCAATTTCCTTAAACCAATAAGATAACCTCGCCGCTTCTTTAGAAATCCCCCGTGGCCACAGCCGATCGATTAAAATTCGGCAGCCATCTATCGCATCATATGGTTCATACACTCTTTTCAGAAAAATAGTAGACATAAAAGCACCCCATATTCTGTTTGGTTCCATTAAAACAGCAAATGTCCACCCTAGGCGGACAGTGTCCACAAAGGGTGTCAGGCACCAAATTAATCTTCGTCTTTCACATCGATACTCTCTGGGATTGGTTCGCTCAGGATTTCATCGATTAGTTGTTTGTATTTTTCTAGTTGTTTTAGGTGGGTATTGAATTGTTCTTTGTATATTAGATACTCGCTGCCATCAAATAGGGCACGAACTTTCTTTTGTTGGATAAGGCTTTTGACGGTCGCTTCTGGTACGGATAAATATTCTGCTGTTTCTTTTATGGTAAGGTACAATGTTTTTACTCCCTTCATACAATTATTCCTAATCGACTAGGATCCAATACCAGGACGATGGTTAAGGAAGTTTTCGAAGGCAAAGCCCCTTACTTCTTCCTCTTTAAAATTCTTTAACAACTCATTGATGAGATTTTGGCTTTTAGAGGCATCCTCTAGACCTTTTACAAACATTGAAATTCCATCGAAATCCGATCCTAAACCAATTTGCCGTAATCCTCCTAGCGAGCAAAAATGATCAATATGCTTTACCAGGTCCGCAATTGACACCTCACCTGCTTCTTTAACAAAAGGCGGATGGTAGACAACATGAATCATTCCCCCTTTGGCAAACAGCGCTTTTGCCTGTTCATCCGTTAAGTTTCGTGGGTGCTGGCATAATGCGCGTGCATTGGAATGACTCGCAATTGGATATTTGGCTAATTCAATAACCTCCCAAATCCCTTTGTCACTTAAATGCGATACATCTGTAAGAATTTGATGCTCGTTATTAAATTCAACAATCTCTTTCCCGAATAGCGTTAGACCGGCGCCGCGCGGCTCACCGGCACCGTCAGCCGCAAGATTTGCTTGATTCCATGTTAGGCCTATGGAGCGAACACCGAGTTGATAAAGAATATGGAGTTTTGCTAAATCATTGCCAATTGCATCTACACCCTCCAGCGTGAGCATGGCACCAATCTGCCCTATTTTTAAGCGGTCAAAATCAGACCATTCCTTGATATGGACCATATCGGGATTTCTCCCCAGCACTTCTTTGTAAAAATAATCGATTTGCTCAAGAGCGACCTGGAATTTCTGATCTCCTTTAAGGTAGGGCTCAATGAAAATCGCAAAGCATTGCACCTTAATTTGGCCTGTTTGCAATCGGGTTTTATTTGTATGTAATTCCGGTGAATCTGCAAACCTTAGTGCCCCATTTGCTTCCTGGAGCTTCATCAAGGCATCACAATGAAGGTCGATGATATTCATATTTCAAAAACCCCTTTTTATTAAATTCTACCACATGAAAAGGTCGCTTTCGTAAACAGTGCTGTTATAAATCAAAGAAAAAATCTTTAGTATTATGTAAAATTACACTTTGATACTTAGACTTTCATGATTTATTTACAAGTTTGATTCCACTATGAGCGAATTTTTAGGTTTCATGAGCGAATCTCCGCGTTTCATGAGCGAATTTTTGCTTACAATGAGCGAATTTTCAGGTTTCATGAGCGAATTTTAGCTTTCAATGAGCGAATTTTCATGATCTATGAGCGAAACTGAAAAGGTAAAAAAACACCCCCTCATAAATGTCCCCAAGGAGATGTTTCACTCATTTAATTATTTGCACTAATTGCACCCTTCTTTTCCCGAAAAAGCACATGTTCAAGTAATAAACAAAAAATCAATCCGACTAAGAGTCCATTGGCGACGATATTTCTGAGCCATGGTGCCACACTTTCAAAGCCTTGTGGCGGCATAAACATCATGCCAATTCCGACCATTAAGGAAAGGCCTATCACAAGTAAATTCCGTGATGATGGTTCCTGCCCCATTAGGTCGCGAATTCCGAAGCCCATCATTTGCGAAAAAGGAATAAACAAGGAAGCATAGGCAACCTCTAATGGCAATGTTGATAAAAACCCGCCGATATAAGGGAAAAAACCTGCAGCCATAATCAGGATAGCACCGATTACAAGCGGTCGCATCTTCTTAATGCCTGTTGTGGTAATAAAACCTGCCGAAACGGATAAAGGAACAACACCCACAACTGAGAAGATTCCGGAAACGAATAAATTAACTCCGTTACCGAAAATCCCTTTTTGATACTGCTTCGGCTGGATTTCCCTTTCAAGCGCAATTCCTACCACAAGGATGCTGGCAATAACGTTTGAGATAAGAACGACCGAGGTAATGATGGACGTCAGGACAATCCCGACATCAAATTTCGGAGAACCCCATTCCAATAATTTAGGTACCATAAACCAGCTTGTTGGCTCGTAGGTCTTTCCGAGATGAAGTAATCCGAAAAAGTGAAACAGCAACCAGCCGACAACAATGCCGACCAGTGGCCCCATACTCTTCCATATTCCCTTTACTTTTAAGGAGAATAACAAGATAATGATAATTTCAACGAAACAAATAAACGCGATTTTCCCATTTAATTGCCCTGTCGCAGTGATACCAAGAATACTCTTAAAAAAGGAGCCGCTCAGCTGGGCGACCAGAAGGATCAAATATACTCCTGTCACAATTGGGGTAAAGAGCAAACGAACTTTTTCGATAATGGGTAAAAATCCCAATATAGCTAAAAATAAGCCAGCAATGATCAGACCCATTTCCAATTGTTGCAGTAAAAGGCCTTGCTCAGTCGGTGCACTCATTGTCCCAAGCAGAATAAATATCGCCCACCACATCCCCGCCGCCCCTTCGACAACCGGCAGACGATGGCCCATAAACACTTGGATTAACGTTGCGGCACCAGAGACAAATAGCATCCGCTGCATAAAGGATGAAATATCTGAAGGCGGCATATGAAACGCCGCCCCCACGACAACGGGTACAGCAATCACATTGGTGAGCATAAAGACTGCCCACTGGATCCCCTGCACCCCTGACAAAAAGCCACTGTCCCTTTTAGTTAAGTCATTCATGTAAAAAAACACCTTCTCTTCTTATAAGGCTACAGATCCCGTTTTTTTCACCTTTTTATGATAAAAGCGATCGATAAAATGGCCATTTGTTGAGGCAAGCACCTGTTGAAACAGCATCCCAACAATGACAGGGACAGCTACCGCAGCTGGAAAAAAGGATACAGCTATGACGGCACCAGCACTGATATTTCTCATTCCACCTGTAAAAGTCATGGTGATCACTGTATCTCGATCTCTTTTCATCAACCGGCCTAAAAGGAAGGAAAGGACATATCCTATTAAGGCGATAAAAAAGACGGTCACCATGATGACAAGAAGTTTCAGGTTGATATGTTTTAAATAGGGGGCAACGACTGCACCATTAAGTGCTACAACAATACCGAGAGCAATTTTAGAAATTGGCGCAAGATTAGCACCTAAATGATCATTGATTTTCCCTTTTGTTGCTTGGTTTAGCAGCATCCCGATAACGGAAGGGATGACAATCATTCCCAACAATCCTTTTAACATCCCGAAGAAATCCATTTCGACCGATTGGCCGACAAAAAGAGACATTGAGAGCGGAACAAGGATTGGAGAGAGTAATGTATCAATTAATATCACTGATAAAACCAGAGGAATGTTCCCTTTATAGATGGACGCCCACATCATACTTGTAATGCCTGTTGGGATCACCATTCCTAATACAAGACCCGTAATGGTATAGACATCATCAGTAAAAACAATATGACCGACCCCCCAGGCCCAAAGCGGCATGAGGACATGCAGGATTAACATCGTTAGGAAAATGGGAAACGGATGTAAAACTACATCTTTCAGTGATTTGAAGTTGGATCCTAAACTGCCAGCAAATGTAATAAAGGCAAAAATCCACGGAATTAAATAAGAAAAATCCTTTAGGTAGGCGCTAAGCAGTATACCCAATACGACACTGACAGGAGTGATGAGCGGCATAACCTTTTGCAGTTTTTGATTAAGTCTTTTCAGCATGTCAGTCTACTACCCATCAATCTTCCTGTGAACCCAGATACGCCTTCCACGCCGTCAGACCTCCATCCAAAACGGTCACACGATAGTCATGATCGTCTAGGATCGCGGCGCATTTTGCTGCGGAGTTACCTGTTGTACAGGTGACGATGATATCTTGGCCTTTCGGTAAGGATAGTGGTGTACCCTCTTCCTCGCCTAATTGAAAAATAACCGTCTTGGGTAGATTGCAGCTTTCCTTTATATGAAATTCATTAAATTTTTCTTTCGACCGAACATCCAGAAGGACTAGCTTTTCCTCACTTTGCAGCCTTTCATGGAGTTCCTTTGGTGATATTTTTTTGTAAGTCATTTTTGTCTACACCTCCAATAAAAAGAATAACACAATTTCTAATCGCGAAACGAAAAAATCCTTCGATAATCGAAAAAATACGGGGCATTTATTGGAACTGAACCACTTAAATACACCTCAAGCCTTAGATAAAAATAATTCTCCAGTACATGGAAGAAAGATGAAGGATTTCTTATGATATATATAGAAAGTGTACGAAGAAAAGGGGATGTTAAAAGTGAAGAGAATATTGATATTACTATTGGTGATTACCGGGTTATATATAGTGTTCAATCAGGCCCAGCGCTTTGATGTATTTGGCGCTGGCAGTGAAGGAAATAAAGACGGGCAAGCAGCTATTTCAAATGATATTCAGACCATTAAAGTAGATGTTTCAAGTGTCAGTACAACCATTATTCCTGAAGATCGCACTAATTTAAAGGCCGTTTATAACGGGAAGCAACTATTGAAGGTTGCAGAAAATGGGGATACTGTGGAAGTTTCCGTAAGAAGCAAGGGTTTCCATTTTTTCGACTGGACACCGTTCACAGAAAAATCGAAGCTTAAAATTTATATTCCTCAGGATTTCGACCGAAATATGACCATCGATTTGGGTTCAGGAAATGTAAATTTTTCCGGACAGTCTAAAGAAAAGCCGATGAAATTAAATGAGGTAACCATTGATATTGGTTCCGGGAACATGGATTTCAAAAATCTAATTGCTAAACGCTGGAGTCAGGATATTGGCTCTGGAAATGTGAAGATTGATTCCCTAAAAACGGAAACAGGCACTTTTGACCTTAGTTCCGGCAACATGGATATCAAACATTATATTGGGGCAGTTGAGGCAGATGTATCATCTGGAAGGCTAAATATCCAAATGGACAAATTAGCAGATTCGATTAAAATGGATGTAAGCTCAGGGAATGTCGGACTTGATTTACCTGATCATGCTGATTTTACCCTTAGTAGTGATGTCAGCAGCGGCACCATTTCTTGTGATTTTCCTTTGACCACAAAAGAGGTTAATAAACACAGTATCCAGGGCAAACATGGTTCTGGTAAATATAAAATCGACCTTGATGTTTCTAGTGGCAATATTAAGATTCATTAACATAAGCAAGCACTTGGACCAACTATCCAAGTGCTTGCATCATTATTCGAGATTCCTCCATTTTCCGTTCGACAATACGGTCGTGTTAGCCTTCATAATTCTGTTCCCCAGATAAATCCTTGTTTCACTAACAAAAGCAAACAAACCTGTTGCCACGGCAAGGTGTAGGACTGCCCATGGGAGGTCAATCATTTTCAACACGACAATTGTACCAACCAACAGTTGAAAAAGCACGGTCAGGGAACAGAGCACAAGACGCCTTTGTAGACCCCTACCCCATCCTTTTACAAATGACCAATAAGTTAGGACAAGAATATAAAGAGTAGATAGGACTGCTACACCGCGATGTATGGTCTGCAATAATTCAGGAGTTGTACTGGGAAGAAATGATTGCCTGCAGCCAAGCCACCCACAGGCTAAACCGTAGGATTCGTGCTTGATATATGCACCAAATGCAAGTGTCAGCAAAAGGAGCACAAATAGGAAGTTTAGATGCTTGATAACTGGGCCATGCCGCTCTTTCGTGGAATGGCTTTGCAAAGAGTTTTCCTCAAGGCCGGGATAACTCCAAATCCAAATAAGACTCGCCAGAAAAAGCATCGCCACCAGTAAATGAATGGTAATCATGATCGAAGGCAAGTCGCGAACGACCACTATAGCTCCTAGAAGCACCTGAACAATCAGCAATACAAGCATAAAAAATGTTACTAACCTAGCAGTTAATTCGACCTTTGCACGAATGAACTTAAAAAATAACCAGATGGTGATCCCCCCAAGCACTGCTCCGATAAATCGGTGGGCAAACTCAATCAATGTATCCCCTTTTAAAGTTGGGACGACGTCTCCATTACATAATGGCCATTCTGGTCCACATCCCATACCCGAATTTGAGGAAGCCACGTAGCCCCCAAATACGATTAATACATAGGTTAGTAGTATGCTGATGAATGCTAAGCGTTTAATCGTCACTCTTTCCCCTCCTGATTTCAAGAAAATTTTGAATTCAGTAATAATTTAACAAAAATTGACAATCATTACGGTGATTTGTATCACGTTTCCATTTTAAATTCCAGGTAACCAAAGGTCTGGAAATTTCATACCGTATATTGCCTTGTGCTTTTCTTTAAGGAAGGAGAGTAAAGAATGTTCTATAATCCTTATTATTATCCGACTGTTCACCCGCTACCACCCTATCCAACATACTTGGCAGGCTATCCAATTCCCCGCACCTATCCGCCGGTTGACACCAAAATATTTGCTGGCTCAGTAAAGTCATTTCGGCTATTAATGGAACAAGGAAGTATTCTTTTAGACCGCTTGGGCGATACTGGTTTTGCCAAAAAAATGATGAGTGCTGCCCAGCAAGGGAAAAATACAGAAGTCGATCAAATGATTAAATCCATTGGCCTAAAAGTCCCTGTAATCACGAAGTTTACACCATCTGGGGTGAATTTCAATTTAACCACACAGCCAACCCAACAGCATCCCCATAATTGCTGCACCTTAACAGTCGCGATGAAGTGGGGAGAATAGAACAGGAAAATCGTTATTTCCTGGCTGCTCTATATAGACCTAGCCCTTTGGCTGGACATTTATCGGCGGAAAATAGAAAAAGTGGTATCCAACATTAAAGGAGGATACCACTTTTTCTATTAATAAGGAAATTTTGCATTTCAATGGCAGGGAGAGGTTTGCTAAATAAATAGCCTTGACCAACCTTACAAGCATTTTCCTTTAGAAAGGAAAGTTGCTCATCTGTCTCAATCCCCTCAGCAATAACGGTAAAATTCAAATTTAAGCCCATATCAATAATCGTTTTTACCATCACACCTTGATTTGAATGATAAAGGATATCATCCACAAAGGATTTATCAATTTTTATTTTATCAATCGGTAGATATTTTAAATAACTCAACGAGGAATAACCCGTTCCAAAATCATCGATGGAAAGCCATACACCAAGTTCTTTCAACTGATTTAGAATAATCGTTGAATTCTCTAAGTTTTGCATAATACTTTCGGTGATTTCCAATTCTAATTGGGTTGCATTCAGGCCCACTTCATCCAATACGGTTGAAATATATTCGATCAAATGGTCATCCTCAAATTGACGAACCGAAACATTGACGGCTATTGGAACATCACAAAGTCCAGCATTTTCCCAAGCCTTTCTTTGTTGGCAAGCATTCCACAAGACCCATTTTCCGATTGGAACAATCAGACCTGTTTCCTCCGCCAGTGGAATAAATTCAGAAGGTGCGATAAACCCATGCTCGGGATGCTGCCAGCGAATTAACGCTTCTATGCCCACTAATTCCCCTGTTACCAAGGACATCTGCGGTTGATAATGAAGCGTCAATTGATCATTTTCCAGCGCTTTTCTTAACCCATTTTCAAGCTCCATCTTCCGGACAGATTGGCCATTTAGATTAGAGGAATAGAACTGGAAATTATTTTTCCCACGTTCTTTCGCCTGGTACATAGCTGTGTCTGCATTTTTTATTAAGGTTTCCTCATCTTTTCCATCTGTTGGATAGAGGCTGATTCCAATACTAGGTGTAACGAAAAATTCCTGGTTATTTACCTCCAAGGGTTTAGAAAATTCATATAGAATACGCTGGGCTACTATTGCAGCTTTTTCTTTATCCGTTTCATCAAGTAAAATAATAAATTCGTCTCCACCTTGCCTTGACACAAACCCTTCCTCACGAACGGCCAATTCTAACCGGTTCGCAACATTTTGCAGAATTCTATCTCCAACTGTATGTCCTTTTGTATCATTAATAATTTTAAATCGGTCCAAATCTAAAAATAGTACAGCCAGCATTTTATTCGTACAAGCTCGATTTAGCACTTTGTTCAGGTGATTTCTAAATTGATTTCGATTCGGTAAACCAGTCAGCGAATCATGATAGGCTAATCTCTGAATGGTCTCTTCAGTCATCTTTCGTTCTGTGATGTCATATAAAACACTATTAAAATGTTCAAGCTTCCCTTGAAGATCAAGCGTTGGAAAACCTCTATCTAAGATCCAGCGAACTTCCCCATCAGGTCTAATGATCCTATATTCATTTGTGACGGCTTCTCCTTTAGCAACTTTCTGTTCCCTCTCGGATACAAATGGTAAATCGTCGGGATAGATCACCTTTTTCCACAGTTGAAGGTCATGATTAAAATCATTTGATGAATAGCCATATAATTTTTCTATTCCTGACGTAATTAATAGTGTATTGGACTTTAAATCATGGGACCAAATAGCGACATCAAGAGTATCAAAGATATTATTTAAATTTTGTTCATTTTGCTTAAGTTCTTCGTTCGTTTTCATCCACATTTTTCTTGTGACAATTAGATAAGGGATTGTTCCAAGGAGCAACACAACGGAGAAATACCGAAAAATATTGAAAGTAGGGAAAAGAAATGAAGCCATTACGTCGAAAATCTCTATTAAAACAAATATACAAAATATCACGGTCCATAGAATATGAAAGTTATCAGGTTTAGATGTCATTGTTTTCTCCTTATTCCTTGCAATCTATTGTAAAAAAGTAGATAGGTATCTTAAAAATAACAAATATCGACTTATTTCACAATTGAAGGATTTACCAAGATGAAGGTATTTACTCACCTCACATTGAAGATGTACCTAAAATATGACAGATTTGTATTGTTCAATCCTTTGTCAAAACATTTTGAACAAACTTCGAACATATCACTATAGCCATGTTTTTTATGCAAAAATCTAATATATTGGAAGTAGAAAGAGAAACAAATAATAAACGAAAGGCGGAAGGAATTATGTTTAACAAATTTTTAAGGGAAAATAAAATCTCTGCCGTCCTCTTAACAGTCATACGATTATATCTTGGATATGCTTGGTTTACAGCAGGGTTGCACAAAATTACTGGGGGATTTGACGCTGCTGGCTTTTTGAAAGGGGCAACCGCTAATCCGGTGAAAGGCCCGGACGGAAGTGTTGTGTACGGATGGTATGTTGAATTTCTAAAAGGGTTTGCCCTTCCAAACGTACACATCTTTAACTTCATTGTTCCTTGGGGCGAATTATTAATCGGTTTGGGCTTACTCTTAGGCTGTTTAACTACCGCTGCCATGTTCTTTGGCTTAGTGATGAACTTCAGCTTCTTCCTAGCTGGTACTGTTTCTCACAACCCAACAGACATCTTCCTTGGCTTTATCATTTTGGCGGCCGGTTATAATGCTGGAAAAATTGGTGTAGACAGATGGGTGGTTCCTTTCATCAGAAAAATGAACAAAAAGGGCATAGGCAATGAAAAGGCAAAAGTGACTGTTTAACATAACCGCTACAAAAAGACGATTCGTCTGTTGAATCGTCTTTTTGTTTTATTTCAATAAATATACTCTTGTTTCATACGGCTTCAGGGTGAATTCTTTTCGTAATTTCTGATCAGCCAGTTGATAATTATTTAGGATAAGATTAGCTGTTTTATAGGATACACTTGATGGCAATTTAAACCTAGTTTCTTTTCCACAGAAATTATTGATGACAATTGCTTTAGAGCTTCCTAGTTTACGTGTATAAACAAATAATCTTGGATGGTTTGGCAGCAGCAAATCATATGTTCCGTATACAAACAATGGATTGTCCTTACGTATTTGAATTAACTTTTTATAAAAATTCAAAATAGAATCGGGATCGTTTATTTGTTTCCTAACGTTGATTTCCGGATAGTTTGGATTTACACCAAGCCAGGTTGCATCAGAAGTGGTAAAACCGCCCATCTTAGTGGCATCCCATTGCATCGGCGTACGGGCATTGTCACGGCATTGCTTCCAAATGATCTCCATAATCTCATCGTGAGGACGCCCCTTAGCTGTTTCCACTTTATAAAAGTTGACCATGCCAACATCATTATAATCTTCAATAGAAGGGAATTGAACATTGGTCATCCCGATCTCCTGACCCTGATAAATAAATGGCGTGCCCTTCATCAGAAAGTATAATGCACCCAGCATTTTGGCGCTTTCTTTCCAATATTTCGTGTCATCACCCCAGCTTGAGACCCGGCGGGGCTGATCATGATTTTCGATGAATAACGCATTCCAGCCTTTACCTTCCAGTCCATTTTGCCACTTTGTTAAATTCTTTTTCAAAGCGCGAACATCGGTACCGCCTTCTGCATCCTTATTCCAAAGGTTTAGAAATTCAAATTGAAAAATCATATTGAAATAGCCGTTTTCTTCCCCAACCCAGCGGTCAGCATCATCAAGCCCAACACCGTTAGCCTCGCCAACGGTCATCACATCATAGTTCTTGATTGTTTTCTCAGACAGTTCCTGTAACCAGACATCAATGCCATCAACATTCATCATTTTTGGAAAACAAGGGACATAATCTAAATGATCCGGATTCGGCATATCCGGGAAGCCTGGTTCTTTTTTGATATGGGAAATGGCATCCACACGGAATCCATCGATGCCTTTATCAAGCCACCAATTTACCGTATTGTGCAAAGCATCTCGAACATCTGGATTTTCCCAATTTAAATCAGGCTGGCGGGACGAAAAAATATGCATGAAATACTGTTCCGTTTCTTCATCATATTTCCAGGCGGGTCCGCTGAAAATAGACTCCCAGTTGTTAGGTTCCCTTCCATCTTTGCCATCTCTCCAAATGTACCAATCTCTTTTCGGATTGTCTTTCGAAGAGCGGGATTCCATAAACCATGGATGCTCATCGCTAGTATGATTGATGACTAAATCTAAGATCAACTTCATCCCGCGCTGATGAACACCTTCGAGGAGTTCGTCAAAATCAGCCATCGTCCCAAATTCATCCATAATGTCCTGGTAATCGGAAATATCATAGCCATTGTCATCGTTTGGTGATTTGAACATCGGTGACAGCCAAATAACATCAATTCCCAGCTCTTTTAAGTAATCTAATTTAGATGTTACCCCTTTTAAATCACCTATCCCGTCCCCATTGCTATCCATGAAGCTTCTAGGGTAAACCTGATAGGCAACACTCTCTTTCCACCACTTCTTACTCATGCTGCACCTCATTTTTGAAAAATTGCCTATTTCGTATCGATTTTGAATAGAAAAATCTGAACCTTCAGCAGCCATGTATGCTTTATCGGCGAATTTTTGAGTTTTATCGGCGAATCTACTTTTTCAGGTTAGACCCACCACATATTCGAAACAGATTCCTCAATTAAGACAGATTTTAAATTCACAACGGCCCGGTTAAAGCCTTCGTCAATTGACATAATAGGATCCTCGTGTTCAATGCTGACCACATAATCATAGCCGTACGTACGAAGGGCGCTCATCATGTCAGACCATTCTTTTAAACTATGTCCACAGCCAACAGAACGGAAGGTCCATGCTCTCGTGCGCACCTCACCGTATGGCTGCATATCCATTAGCCCATACATATTCACATTTTCCTGATCAATGTAGGTGTCTTTCGCGTGGAAATGATGAATCGCATTTTCTTTCCCCAAAATTTTAATCGCGGCGACTGGATCAATTCCCTGCCACCACATATGGCTTGGGTCTAGATTAGCACCGATGGCATCACAAGTTTCTGCCCGTAATTTTAACAATGTATATGGTGTGTGAACTAAAAAGCCGCCATGTAGTTCTAGACCAATTTTTACATGGTGATCCTTGGCAAACTGGCCAACCTCTTTCCAATAAGGAATCAGTTTTTCTTCCCACTGCCACTGTAAAACTGAGCCGTATTCATTCGGCCATGGTGTAACAGGCCAGTTCGGATATTTCGCCCCCTCGTGATCGCCTGCTGTACCTGAGAAACAGTTAACAACCGGTACACCTAGTAAGGAAGCCAATTTAATGGTTTTTAAAAGAGTTTCATGTGATTGCTTGGCAAATTCCGTTTCAGGAGAAATCGGATTACCGTGGCAACTAAAGGCACTAATCGTCAGGCCGCGTTCTTCAACCTTTTGTTTATACTCTTTGCGGGCTTCTTCACTTTCCAATAGCGCATCCAGATCACAATGATTGTTTCCCGGATAGCATCCGGTTCCAATTTCTACAGCACTTAGCCCTGCTTCCTTTACAGTATCCAGCATTTCTTCAAATGATTTTTCTGCAAAAAGTACAGTAAATACGCCTAGTTTCATAATGTATTCCTCCCACTCTCATAAATCCGATCTATAATTTGTGAAACCTGCAATGCCTCTTCTGGTTTAACCACTAGTTCTTCAAATCCAAGACAGGCATCAATAAAATTCCTCGCCTGTGGTAAATCTGGATCCTCTTCGCCTGGTATCCAGGCTGCCTCGCTATTTAACAGCATTCCATTCTTAGTGGAATAAAGCTCAAATGGGAAGACATTAATCCCGCCGTCCACACCTGAAATACTGACATTTGCACAATCATCTTTAATGTTCGCTGCCCATGAGGTTTCGAACAACATCGATGCGCCATTTTCAAACTTCATATAGGCAGTAACATGATCATCCACATTAAAGGTTTCGTGATCAAATGTTCCCCATTGGTTCACTTGGTTAGGGATTTTACTTAAGGCATTATAGGTGGTGCCTGACACCTCGATATGCTTTGGATTTCCCATTAACCAAAGGGCTAAATCAAGAAGATGACAGCCAAAATCGATAAGGCTGCCGCCTCCTTGAAGGTCTTTATTGGTAAAAACACCCCAGCCTGGAACTTTGCGGCGTCTTAATGCCTGGACTCTTACGACTAGCGGTTTTCCGACCTCTTCCATTACCTTCTTGGCTGCTTGAACTTCCTTCATGAAACGGTAATGGTAGGCAATCGCCAAAACCTTTCCAGCTTTTTTAGAGGCTGCAATCATCGCTTCGCACTCATTCGCGCTAAGAGCCATGGGCTTTTCGCAAAGAACGTGAACTCCTGCCTCAAAGGCAGCCATCGTAATTTCGGCATGGAATTTATTCGGTGTACAAATACATACAGCATCCACATTTGAAAAAAGCTCTCGATAATTCTCAAAAACATATGGGATGCTATGTTTTTCAGCAATCTCTTTGGCTCTTTCGACGTTTACATCACTGACAGCTGTTAATTCACATTGATTACTTAATTGTAGAAAGGCAGGGATGTGACGGCCCTGTGCGATACCACCAACCCCGATGATGCCAACTCGTAGTTTTTTCATCGTTCGTTCACTCTGACGATTTGTTTCGTTTCATTTGACTCAAGTGCTGCTAAAATAACTTCTAAAGACTTCATCCCTTCCTCACCAGGAACCGGCGGCTCCTCATTAAGAAGAACACAATCCACAAACTTATCAATCACATGCGAGGTATTTTGACCGCCATCATCATTGGACTGGATTTTCCCAAGCTCATACTTAACTACTTCTCCATTCACATATTGAACGATAAGTGAATGGATCGGGTCGTCTTCCAGACGTAAGATTGCTTTTTCACCATAGATAATCGTTGAATTATCCTCCCTACTTACATAAGCCCAACTTGCCGCCAATGTACCGATGATGCCGCTTTCTGTTTTTAATACACAAACAGCATTGTCATCAACCGTCGCGAAGTCCTTTGCGCTCGTTTCTACAAAGGAACCCACTTCGGTGATTTCTTCTCCTAATACATATCGCAATAAGTCCGTTTTATGAACACCTAAATCACCCATCGCACCAACAAATGCTTTTTCTTTTTGGAAAAACCAGCCTTCTTTACCCTCGACACTCCAGCCTTCTGGGCCGCCATGACCAAATGCAGTACGGAAGCTGTAAATTTTACCGATTTCTCCGCTAGCAATTAGCTGGCGCGCTTTTTGATGCGATGGAACAAAACGCTGATTATGGGCAATCATTAATTTTTTGCCGCTTGCTTCGGCAGCGGCAATCATCGCTTCCGCTTCTTGTTTAGAAGTTGCCATTGGCTTTTCACAAAGCACATGAAGGCCGGCTTCTAATGCCGCAATCGAGATGGGTGCATGCAGAAAGTTTGGGGTACATACACTGACTGCATCCACTGTACCGCTAGTCACTAATGCTTCATAGCTGGTGTAAGCAGTGGCACCAAATTTTTCGGCCACTTCTTTTGCACGTTCTTCATTGATATCACAAACCGCAACTAGTTCTACCTTTTTATTTGCTTTATATTCAGGTAGATGACGGTGCTGCGCAATGCTACCACAGCCGATCACTCCAACTCTTAATTTCCCCATGATTATTTTCCTCCTTTAATGGTTTCTAAAGGTTTAGCGTTTCCATAAACCGGCCGTTCCCGTTTGACTGGTTGTGCCCATTTCACCGCATTGATAATCACGCGTTGAATTTGTTCGTTATGGTAAGTTGGATACGTTTCGTGTCCTGGTCTGAAGTAGAACACCTTTCCATTGCCGCGTTTGTACGTACAGCCACTACGGAATACCTCGCCGCCTTCAAACCAGCTTGTGAAAATCAACTCATCTGGCTGCGGGATATCAAAATGCTCCCCATACATTTCTTCTTTTTCTAATTCGATATATTCGCCGATTCCTTCCACAATGGGATGGTTTGGTGCTACAACCCAAAGGCGTTCCTTTTCATCTGCTTCACGCCACTTCAAATCACAGCTTGTTCCCATTAATGTTTTAAAGATTTTGGAGAAATGACCGGAGTGAAGGACAATCAGTCCCATGCCATCTAGGACACGCTGTTGGACTTTTTGCACGATCTCATCTTTTACCTCGCCGTGTGCAAGATGTCCCCACCACACTAATACATCGGTATTTGCTAATACCTCATCTGTTAATCCATGCTCCGGCTCATCAAGCGTAGCGGTTCCTGCTTCGAATCCTTCAGCCTTAAGAAAATCAGCAATTGTCCCATGGATTCCGTTCGGGTAAATATCTCTTACTACTGGATTTTTTTGTTCATGACGATTTTCATTCCATATTGTTACATTCAACATCATTAACACTCCCTTTTGATTGTTCACTTTATAATTTATTTTAAAGAATAGAAATTTTAATGAAACGGCTTACATTGTCAGATAGGGTGGAAAATATTGAACTGATAGTTTAAAGACACTGATCACTTCCCATCCTTCCTTATCACTCCTTTTAACATCACTTATTTGATTACATCTTACAACACTTATCTGTAAACCAAAATAGATGATATAATTAAAACATCTACTATTTTGCTATTTATTTTTTCGAAGGTGAGTAAATGAAATCAAATATATTATTCTGCGGATATTCATTTCATACAAATGGATACCACTCCCAACATAAATCCGGATATCCTTCCTATCTGTTCCGTCTGCAAACGGAAGGAATTTGTGAAGTGGTGGTAAAAGGGAGAAAATTAAAAATCGAGGCAGGCGATCTTCTGCTAATTAAACCAGGGGATCATTATGAATTGCTAGTTAAAGAGGGGCAAGTGAGTGGTGACTACCACTTAATCTGTGATGGTGCCTGGATTGATGAATGGTGGAGTGGTTTCACCAAGCCGGATGTCGCTCGAATTGAGATGGATGAAAAGCTGTTAGCATTATGGCGCTACATTATGTTTGAGAAACGCCGCCCCGAATCCAGTCAGAATGAAGAACTATCTGGCTATTTACTGCGAGCTCTCTGTTTGACTCTAGAACGTGTCATTAGCGAAGCCGGTTCCTCGTTCAGTCATCCGTATACGGTGACACGGATGATGCGATATATTGAAGAGCATGCCATGACTGCGTTTAAAGTGGGAGAAGTGGCGAGGCATGCCGGTCTTAGTATCTCCCGTTCTGTTCATTTATTCAAAAGTAGTGTTGGGAAAACAATGATGGAATATGCGCAGGAAATTCGGCTGGCGGCAGCTATGGAACGGATGAAATATACATCTATGACACTAGAACAAATTGCTCTTGAATGCGGGTTTGGCAGTTATCCTTATTTTCATAAAGTGTTTAAAAAGAAACATAGTATCTCTCCTGGTGCATATAGGCGAATTGAATAAAAGTTTGATAACAGTATTACTATCATCCCCAATAAAAAATGAGCAGTTTACATTTCTGCTCATTTTTTATTCATATTCATTTCACGATACTCATTCGGTGTAACACCCACCACTTTCTTAAACACCTTTCGGAAATACTTGTCGTCTTGATAACCAACCATATTTGCCATTTCATATATCTTCATCTGACTGTTTTTCAATAAGGTTTTTGCCCGTTCCATGCGGATTTTGACAATATAGTCAGAAATATTGACATTAAACTCTTGTTTGAACTTCCTTGAGATGTATTCCCTGCTAATATAAAAATGATCAGATATTTCCTGCAGTTTCACATCGCGATCGAAATTCGCCTGTAGGTATTTTTCGATATCAACAATTACATTCCTATTTTTCTGGCTTGCTTTTTGTTTTACCCTTTTCAAAAAGAAAGTAACTTCCCGCTTGATCCCTTGTTTATAACTATCCAAAAGAAATGTACCATTTTTGTCAAAAAATCTGTCAGTTCGTCTTTCAATATCATCCGGAACTTTTATAGGAATGTCGTATTTCTTATACCATTGGTTACTGATCAGCAAATATTCATTTTCAAAATGGAGCAGCTGTTTAAGGGATAAATAATCATTTTCCGTATAGTCCTTTGTAATTTGCTCTAGCAATTCTTCAAATGCTCCGATTTCACCGGCTTGTACAGCTAATTCAATAGTAGCTGAATAAGCCATTAAGCTTCTAAGTGTTGCCGTCGACAAAACATCCTGACGATGCACACGGTTTTCTGATTTCTCCAAGAGATTACTATTTAATAGAACCTGCTTCGCATGCTGATAAGACTCAATTAATTTCGTACTTTTACCAACCTTTTTTCCAATCGCAATTGGACATGAAATATGGATGACATTCTTAATCGTTTGATAGATTTGTAATAAAAGGTCCTCCATGCGTTCAAATTGATTCCAAAAGATAATGATAATTTCACCTTTACTAGCCAGATACCGAAAACCAATTCCACATTCGTTTTCCAGTAATAGTTCATTAATAATGTTCAAGATCGTAAAGTATGTTAAATCCCGGTCACCTTTAAAAGCCCTACTCGCCATTCGATTAATCCGGACCAAAGCGACAGTGTACTGTTGTGATGGAAGGAACCCAAATTCCTCATACAAATCTATATCAATGCTTTCACTATTGATTAGCTGTGTCAGCTTTCGGTCCCTGTAGACGGGCTTCATTTCATTGATCAATTGTGCACTGCTTACTTTTCGCTGGCGATCCATTTCGCCCTTCTTCCATTCCTTAACCGCATTTTCCAATGTTTGATTTAAAATCTCTGGGTCAACAGGCTTTAATAGATAGTCCATACTCCCGAAATGGATGGCCTTTCGCATATAATGGTAATCATCGTAGCCGGTTACAACAATTGTCTTGCTAGCGGGTTGATTTTCTTTAATCCACTCTAGCAATAGCGTACCATCCATTTTCGGCATTTTCATATCTGAAAAAATAATCTCCGGTTTGTAGGTTTGAATCAGCCCAATAGCCTCTTCGCCATTGGCTGCCTCAAAAATTTCTGTGACTCCATTCCTGTCCCATTCCCCAAGCAATTTAATCCCTTCGCGAACATGTTTTTCATCATCGACGATTAAAACTTTCATGATTGCTCCACCTCTTTTTGCATCACCCTTGGAATCTGAATCTGTACCGTAAATCCGCCTTCTTCCATACCGTGAACAGACATCGTAGCCTGAGTGCCATAATAAATCTGCAAGCGGTCATAGATGTTTTTTAACCCGATGGATTCTCTATGCTTCCCTTCTAGGATACGCCCTTCAAACAATTCTTGGCGAATTCCATCCAGTTGTGCTTCCGTTATTCCAATTCCATTGTCCTTAACACGGATACAAACCAACCCTTCATCGTTTATGGTTGCTTCGATATGAATCACTGCTTTTTCGATCTGTTGATCAAATCCATGTTTAAAACAATTTTCCACAATAGGCTGCAGGATCATTTTCGGTACTAGAATCTCTTCAACCTCTTTTTCCACCGCTATATGAAAGTCAAGCTGCTCGTCGAAGCGCTGTTTTTGTAATGAAAGGTAGGCATTAACATGCTTCATTTCCATTTCAAACGGAACGATATCTTCCTTCATATTCATGCTGTATCTCATGATATTAGATAAAGAGGTCAATAACGAATACACCGGGACGGCCTTCATTTTAAGCGCTAAAGTGCCAATTGACTGAAAGGCATTATAGAGAAAGTGCGGATTGATTTGTGATTGCAACACCCTCAACTGCGAAGATTTATTTTCAAGTTCTAATTTATATTCTCGGAAAATTAATTCATTGATTTGATTGATCATCCGTTTAAAATGGCGGCCAAGCATGCCGATTTCATCGTTCCCCAACGAGTCAAAATCCGCCTCGAGCTCCCCCTTTTCTACTTTCTTCATATTATCAATCAATACTTTAATCGGGGCTGTAATTTTAAATGAGATGACCATTGTGGCAAATAAGACAACCACAAGTGTAACAAGACCAATGATACTATTCATTAATGCTGTTTGTCTGGCACTTTGGTAAAGGACATTATACGGGATGCGTTTTACAATATACCAATTCTTATAGGGTGCGGAAAATCTTTCATAGACAATAACACCTGAAAATTGTTTATCCTTCCATTCAATACTTTTTCCCTCAAGCGGTCTTTGCTTCACATCCTTGTACCAATTTTCATTGTTCCGTTTTCCAATGTCTTTCTCTTTAGAAGAGTAAATAATGGTACCATTTTCATCCATTATGTATAGATCTTCTACATCTTTTGTATATAAACGGTCAGCAATTGCACTTATTTTTGAAAGGTTAATATCAATCGATAAAAGCCCTAAAAAGTGGTCTGATGGAAGGTCGATTAAGGAATTATGAAAGCTTAACACATTCTTCTTCTGGGAATTAGGAATGACTGATTGATGATTATAACTATAAATTTCATGCGGCGGCTGAATCACCGAAAAATCATCAGAGTGATGTAGCCGGGCATAGTAGGGATGCGAAAAGACATTCTCATACTTCCCCCTGCCGCTAATTCTCGAATGATAATTGGTATAAGAATCCTTTCCTTTATCAATATAAATATGCATTTGTTCAATTTCAGGCCGAGAGTTAAATAAATAGGCAAGTGCCCTGCGCACCTCTTCCTGATTGGTAATAAAGTCCTGCGAGATCCCATCTCTCATCACACTCATAAACGGAGTATAACGGTATAGGACCGAAGACATTTGCGCAACATCATCTAAGTAAACGGTAAGCTCCTCTTCCCCTTTTTCTATCAATTCATGATTTGTTGAAACAAAGCGGTTATTAAGAGAACTAGTCGTTTGTAAATACGTAATGGCTATGGAGCCTCCAAAAGGGAGAACCGTTGCTGCCATTAAAAAAATGATTAACTTTTTCCGAATGCTCCATCCCATATCACATTGGTTAGTTCTCCTACTTGGATCAGGACCTAACCTTCCTCCCTTACTGACCTTTTTTTCAGTGATGTTCCTCCCAAAAAGGGGATTTCCCCTATAGTATCATAATTTATTAAAACCTTTCATAGTAGGAGTAGAATAGTATGAATTTTAAGGATTGTTCAATATTTTCCACCCTGTTGGTCAATGTAAGCCGTTTCATAATTTTCTTAAATCACTAAAATAAGGGTATAGGAGGTGCAGTCGTGAAGAACCAAAGTAAAGTAGAAACCGTGGAAAATACGGTCATCACTGAACCAATGAACACAAATCTTAAAGAGTCAGTTTCATTAAAGAATAAGAAGAAACTGAAGGATGCAGGGTTATTCGCCCTATTTGTCGGCCCAGTCTTCCTTGCATTTACTTTAATCGTCCTAGTCCCTTTCTTTACAGGTATTTATTATTCCTTTACAGATTGGAATGGGATTACAGGAAATATTAAATGGGTTGGACTGGATAACTTCAAATATTTATTTACTGAGGACAAGCAATTTCAGCAGTCCTTCCTGCTTACAACAAAATATACAGTAGTTGCCATTATTTTAACGAACATGATTGGATTTGGATTAGCCTTGCTAGTCACCCAGAAATTGAAAACAAGTAACGTTCTGCGTACCGTTTTCTTCATGCCGAACATGGTCGGAGGTCTATTACTAGGATTTATCTGGCAGTTCATTTTTGTAAAAGGATTTGCTTCCCTTGGCGAGCTAACTGGAATACCATTTTTTGAATTAGCATGGTTAGGCGATGCGAAGACAGCATTCTGGGGAATTGTCATTGTTAGTGTTTGGCAGGGTGCAGGCTATATCATGATTATCTATATTGCCGCATTGCAAAATGTTCCGCAGGAATTGATTGAAGCAGCAAAAATAGACGGGGCAAATAGATGGCAGATTTTGCGCCACATCACGATGCCACTTGTAGCACCAGCCGTAACCATCTGTTTATTTTTAACAACCGCTTCATCATTTAAGATTTTTGATGCAAACCTGTCGTTAACAAACGGTGGTCCATTTAAATCAACCGAGATGTTAGCGCTTAACATTTATACAGAGGCATTCGTCAATAACCGTTATGGTATTGGTGAAGCAAAAGCATTAATTTTCTTCATCGTTGTTGCTGCCATTACCGTCCTTCAGGTAACGATTTCGAAGAAGAGGGAGGTTGAATCATAATGGGAAACAAGTATACAAGCAAGACATTTATTGGTGAAATCCTGGCTATCCTGCTTGGTCTTGTCTTTTTAGTTCCATTCTATTATTTGATTACAAACTCCTTGAAACCGTTCGCCGAGATTTTAACGAACACCTCAGCCTTACCTAAGGTATTGATGTTAGATAACTATGTAAACGCCTTTGAAAAATTAGACTATCTTAAGGTTTTTACAAATTCATTGATTATCACTGTTGTGAGTAATGTGGTCTTGGTGATCTTTTGCTCCATGGCAGCGTACATGCTGGTTAGAACAAAAAAGAAAATCAGCAATATCATTTTCATGACTTTTGTTGCTGCGATGATCATTCCGTTTCAATCGATTATGATTCCGCTGATTAAAACAGCAGGGAACTTAGGAATGTTAAACAGTATTTGGGGTCTAGTCATCATGTACCTAGGTTTCGGATCAGGAATGACTATCTTCTTATACCACGGATTTGTGAAAGGGATCCCGGTAGAACTTGAAGAAGCGGCTATTATTGATGGATGCTCAAGGTTTGGTGTGTTTTGGAGAATTGTGTTTCCATTGCTAAAACCAATCACAGTTACTATTGTCATCCTGAACAGCTTATGGATTTGGAATGACTACTTATTACCATCATTGGTTCTACAGGATCCTGGATTAAGAACCATTCCATTGGCAACATTCTTCTTCTTTGGCCAGTACACAAAGCAATGGGATTTAGCACTGGCAGCTCTTGTTCTTGGTATCATACCTTTGTTAATTTTCTTCTTCTCGATGCAAAAACACATTATCAAAGGGATTACAAGCGGTTCAATCAAGTGATTTTACAATGGGGAGCAACCTCTGCTGTCTAAATTAAACCGGGCAGCAGGGGCTTATATAAAAATTAGATCTAACAAACCAGGAGGGAAAACAAATGGCTTTCAAAAAATATTCAATCGCAGCAGGGATTTTATCAGCTTCACTTCTATTAGGTGCTTGCGGTAACAGTGACAGTTCATCAGGAGAGAAGAAAGACAACGGCAGTAAAGATGGAAAAGTAGTAGTAGATCTCTTTAACGGTAAAGTTGAAATTGCCGACCAATTGAAAGCGTTAACAGATAAATATACAAAAGAGCACCCAAATGTTACATTTAACATTGAATCCGTGGGCGGCGGTGCAGACGGTTCTGCAGCGCTTAAAGCAAAATTTGCATCCAATAAAGCTCCTGATATCTTTGGTAATGGTGGTTATCAAGAAGCGATTACTTGGAAAGACAAATTTGAAGATTTATCTGATCAGGAATGGGTAAAAGATGCATATCCAGATGCCTTAAAGCCAATGACAATGGATGGAAAAGTCTATGGTCAGCCTGTTAACATGGAAGGCTACGGTTTCGCTTATAACAAAAAACTATTCGAAAAAGCAGGTATTACGGAACTTCCAAAAACATATTTAGAGTTAGAAGCAGCCGCAAAAAAACTTAAAGATGCCGGGATCACAGCGTTTTCAGTTGGTTATGCAGAGTGGTGGATATTAGCAAACCATGGCTTAAACGTTCCATTTGCTTACCAACAAGCCGATGATGAAAACTTCATCCCTGGCTTAAACGAAGGAAAATCTAAGATTGAAGGCAATAAATATTTTGAAGATTATTTAAAACTTGTTGATTTGACTGTTAAATATGGTAACAAAAATCCATTAACAACCGACTATAACACAGAAGTTACTCAATTTGCTAACGGCGAAACGGCAATCATTCAGCAAGGTAACTGGATTCAGCCAATGCTTGATAAATTAAATCCTGGTATGGAAGTTGGCTTCATTCCACTATCTTTAACAGATGATGCTACCCAAGCCGATAAATTAATGGTTGACGTACCAACGAACTGGGTTGTTTATAACAAAGCTCCTGAAGCTGACAAAAAGGCTGCTAAAGATTTCTTAAACTGGATGGTTTCATCTGATGCAGGTAAAGAAGCGTTAGTTAAGGATTTCAAATATCTTCCTGCCTTTAAAACAATTGAAGCAAAAGCAGAAGACATTGGACCACTAGGTGCTGATCTTCAGAAATATTCTCAAGATGGCAAAACTTACTCTTGGCAGTTCATGAAATATCCGGATGGTGCGGGTCAAGAATTCGGTGCAACACTACAAGCATATGTTGGCAATCAAAAATCAAAAGACGAAACGTTGAAAGCTTTTGATGCAACATGGGCTAAATTGAAAAAATAATAATGGTACGTAAAAAACTCCTCTAATTGCAAGGGGAGTTTTTTTAATGAACAAAGTAAAATCCCGACACCGAGTCGGGATCAATTTTCTTCATTGTCAGGTGTATTCACCATAATTCCTGCAACTTGTGTTAAACGATCATAAAAAGCTCGTCCTGCTGGATTCTGATCAAGGCCAATTTCCTGAAAGGCTTCTTTCATACAACGAAGCCAGCACTGGGCCCTTCTAGGCGTTACTTCAAATGGCATATGCCGGTCTCTCATTGCCGGTGGTCCGAATTCCTGGCTGTAAAGTGCAGGGCCGCCTAAAAACTGCGGTAAAAACATTCGCTGTTTCCGCATGATTTCATTCATATCCCCTTCAAACAATGGTGCCAATTCGGGATCATCATAGACCCGTGGATAAAAGGCATTAACTAGCTGGTCAATTGTTTCCTGACCGCCAATTTCGCTGTAAAGTGATCTAAAAGTATATTCCAATTTCTTCACCATCCTCTTTTATTTTTCCCCTGTTTGTATTAATTATAATGATTATTCTTAAAGAGGTTCGTGATTTATATCACACTAATTTCCCGCTGGTGGAAATTTTCCATACTCTTACAGGTTGTTTTAAACCACTTTTTGAAATGATATGGTATCCTAACATAATATGACGGTTTCGCTTAGGGAATAGTAATGAGACCTAACAGGCATCTTCAAGAGGTGAATAATATGAATAAAGCCTGGTTTTATGTCGTTTTAACATGTTTATTTGAATTAATTTGGGTATACGGTTTTAATACTGCTGAGACTTGGTGGGAATGGGGAATGGTAATTGGGATTATCCTAATCGATTTTCACTACCTTCCCAAAGCATGTGCAAGTATACCAACAGGAACGGTTTATGCTGTTTTTTCGGGAGTCGGCACGGTCGGCACGGTGTTAATGGATGTTTTCTTGTTTGGTGGAAGATTTAATGCGGGCATGTTTTTGTTCGTCGTTTTAATCGTAATCGGTGTCATTGGCTTAAACCTTGCCGATAATAAAACAGAGGAAAAAGAAATCGAGAAAGGAGCTGCCTAAAGTATGGGCTGGTTATTTGTTCTTTTGGCAGCTGTGGGCGAAATTACCGGTGCTGCCGGACTAAAATTATATAGTCAACGGAAAACATTCAGAAACGGTCTGCTTTATATCGGCGGTTTTGGTGCTTCGTTTGCCTTTTTATATACCTCGTTCCATTTTTTGCAACTCAGTGTTGCCTATATCGTTTGGGTGGGTATTGGCACTGCTGGCGCTGTGCTCATTAACATCTTCCTTTTTGGGGAATCGAAAAACATTGGACGGATTGTGAGTGTTGGGTTGATTATCATTGGGGTCATGGGATTAAGGGCCTTTTCATAAATGATTTTATCAAAAACAACTCAGCGAAGTGGTCACTTCCCTAAGTTATTTTTGATTTGCGATGCGTTCAATTTCGTGTGAAGGATAGGTATATACACCAGTTGCGTCGGACTCTGCTGCAATAGCCATGGCCCTAGCGACCTTTTTGGCCTCGATAGCTTTATATGGACGAAACGGCCCGACCATAATCGTATTGACTATACCACTTGCTTTCGCCGCCAATTTTTCACCAAAACGAAACTCCTTACGCTCCCCCAATAGTAAGGACGGGCGAAATATATGTAATGAGCGCAAATTTACTGATTTTAATGACGTCTCGACATCCCCTTTTGGCGCTTTATTTTTTATGAAAGTATTTTTTGAATAATATTTTTCGGCTTTTTGCGAAATTTTTCGGCGAATGATTGAAACACATACATGAGCACTGATTTTGCCATAAATAAAATCCCCATTTGATAATGTTTCATTCTGACAAGTGAAACCACTCCCATATTTCTGAGGGCAATCATCCCGGGATAAACAAACAAAAAGTCCATGACGAAATTCAGTACAATGTAGCGAAAGAAATTTCCAAACGTGAACTTTAGAATCCATATTGAGCCGATAAAGAATGGCCCGATAATAAAAGGAATTTCCCCCATTACATTCGGAATAAGTTTTTCGTAAAATCGCCACCAAATCCTTTTTTTTGCTAAAAGACTTTCACAGGCTATCCAAATGCACACAAACAGGGCACCAGGATAGAATCGCCGAAATGATTTTTTCCCTAAGAGGGGCAATGACAGCCATGGTACTAACATCATTACGAGTAAGAACATTTTATTATATTTCATCTATTAGCCATTCCTTTTTTCTTTTAGGATGCACAAATTGGAAAAATTTATTAGTAATAATTTCACCTTTTGAAAAATAACCCAGAAAATAAGTGGTGGCTGATTGCAGATTGCACGCAGTCTTTATTTGAGACTGTCATCAATCCCGTGCTTCGATGCGGCATCCTTTACTTTTCCAAAATAGTGTCATTGACTAGCAGCTTTATTTATATTAATATATTAGATTGCAAGTATTATATAGGAACGTGGTTCGAGAACCTCCCACGTAAAAAAACTAAGGAGAAATGAATATGGAGAGAACAACTAACACATTATCACAGCCCATTGGAGCTAATTCCGCTGGAACTGCTACTAAAGGCAAAGTACAAGGAATTGTCGTTAACGGGATTATTGCTGCATTGTACATTGCCGTCTCGGCTTTAATCCAGCCATTTGGATTTACCCAGGTACAGTTTCGTGTATCGGAAATGTTTAATCATCTCATTGTTTTTAACAAAAAGTACATTTATGGAATCGTCCTTGGTGTATTTTTGACGAATTTATTCTTTTCACCAATGAGGGCATATGACCTGATTTTCGGTGTCGGCCAATCGGTGATTGCCTTGTTCATTGCGATTGCGTGCGCACGTTTCATTAAAGGCATTTGGGCGAGGATGATTGTCAATACACTTGTCTTCACATTCACGATGTTCTTGATTGCCCTTGAACTGCATTTGGCGTTTGATTTGCCATTCATGTTCACATGGCTGACAACAGCGGTTGGTGAATTTGTCGTGATGGCAGTTGGCATGCCTGTTATGTACGTTATTAATAAACGTGTTCGATTTGATAAAATGGTTTAATAAATTAAGAAGAGCTGCAGCTTGATTCTTCAAGTAGCAGCTCTTTTTTCTGTTTCTAGCTGAGTATTTTCTTGATCTTTTGGATTTCATCCCCGTTGATTTGATTATGAAAATCGGCGTCCTTCCTTACTGCTGAGCCAAAATGATATTCCGCGGCATGGAGCTGGTTGTGAATGTATTCAATATTGTTAACAGAAAGACCAGAGCCAGGCATGATGATTGGGTTATCTTTAGATGTCTGCGACACATTTATCATTTTTTTTACAGAATCAAGTCCTTCACTTACTGTCGGCCTTCCGCCTGATGTCAGGATACGATCGACCTTAAATGGAGATTGACATAGGGAGTGATAAGCCTCAAGAGAATTAGTTTCATCAATCGCACGATGAAACGTTACGGAAAGACCCTTCGCTTCTTCCAACACCATCGAGAGCATGTCAAAGTCTACTTTCTGTTGATCATCTATGGCCCCGAAGACCATTCCCGCCGCACCCAATTCTTTTATTATTTTTATATCTTCGCGAATGGCCTCCCATTCTTCCTTGCGGTACACAAACGAAAAGCTATGTGGGCGGACCATGACCATAACAGGAATCTTCACACTCCGCACGACCGTTTTCATGATCCCGTGGCTTGGTGTCAACCCGCCTTCTGTCATAGCAGATACTAACTCAAGGCGATCCGCACCGTAAGCTTCTGCTGTTCTGGCATCCTCCGCGTTTAAGACAATGATTTCTACTTTGGACATTTTAATAACCTCTTAATTAGGAAAATTTTTGTATTCGAATTTAGTTTGCTATATTGTTCTGTATTTTACAAGTTACACATAACCCTGTTTTTATTGTGGCTATTTCTAACTTAATTTTTTCGATTTTTTTGAATACTATGGTAGGATTAAAATGGTACCATTTTAATATGAAGGGCGAACAGGCCTTCAAGATTCGAGGGGAGAGAATGGGATTGTTACAACGTCCAGTAGACAATGAATATCCGAAGTATTATGTACCGTATGTAAAACTAGTTTCTGATGGTGAACTTTTGTCGATTTTGAAAGAGAATTTAGCAGAGATGGTTGCCCTTTTTGAAGGACTGTCGGAAGAAGATGGTCATTTCCGTTATGCATCAGATAAATGGAGTATTAAAGAAGTTCTTGGTCATATGACTGACACCGAGAGAATTATGAGTTACCGCCTGCTTAGGGTTGGCCGCGGTGACCAGACACCATTGGCTGGGTTCGATGAGAACGATTATATTAATGGTTCCCAGTTCGATCTGCTGTCGAATAAAGAGATTCTTGAAGATTTTAAAGCGGTTCGTCATGCCACCATCACCCTAATCCAAAACATGGCCGACGATGTTTGGAATAGAAAAGGCATTGCCAACGGAACAGAAATCACCACCCGCGCCATCGCCTACATCATCGCAGGCCACGCCATCCACCATGGTAAAATCATCAAAGAAAGATACCTAACTGATCTAAATAAATAACGTGGATATAGTGCAATTGGTGCCTGTCACCAATTACACTATTGCGAACATACATTCTTTGTTTTATAATTGGAATATCGGTAATACTAGGATGTGGCTGCTTTTTTTGGTTAGTGTCAGCGAGATGCCTGTCTTCGGACTATCGAATAAAGCAAGTAATTATCTTATGGGACAAGGAGCGGTTATTTATGACAGTAAAATTAATTCCCTATTTAGTGATGAACGGAAATGCAAAGGAAGCGATTGAGTTTTATCAAAAGGCATTGGATGCACAGGTTCTTTTCAGCCAATCTTTCGGTGAAATGCCGGAAAATCCGGCATTCCCACTTCCAGCGGAAGCAAAGAATCTTGTAAGCCACGCGACCATTAAAGTTGGTGAGACAGAGCTCATGTTTTCCGATACTTTCCCGGGTCAACCACATCAAATCGGAACGCAAGTGACCATCTGCGTCACCACTGACGACGTTGAAAAGGCTCGTACATTTTTTAATGCCTTGCAAGATGGCGGTCAAGTACAAATGCCGTTCCAAGAAACCTTCTTTAGCCCTGGTTACGGTACGGTAGTAGACAAGTTCGGAGTAACCTTTCAAATCTTCACTGAAGGTCAACATTAATAAGAAAAGCGGAAGCGCCCTGGTCAGCGGCGTATGGCCTGGAGCGCTCCAACTGAGATAAAGGAAACACGATGAGCCGGAGGCGAATCGATGTTGACTTATCGTAAGGCGGAGAGCAAAGGACACTAGCCGCTAGGGCGTTGGAGCTGGACAATTAAGTCTCAAGGTCGAAATTTATACTTTCTTGTCTCTTTGAAAAAACGAGTCAGTCAGCAACATATGCTTGACTGACCCGTTTTTTTTTGCAGTGAATTTAATAAACAGAATCGCTGCCTACAATCTGTAATTAGCCATAAACGTTAAAAATTCTCTCTGTTTTGAATGATCGTATTTCATAATGGCATACGTATTAGCCTCAGGCATTTGAATGGAATGACAGTCTACTTCTAATAATCTACCTTCTAATAATTCTCTCCTAACCGTCGATGTCGGCAGGAACGATACCCCTAATCCTTCCACAATAAACCTTTTTGTAATATGAACCTGCGAAACTCTCATCATTCGTACACTGGGATATTTGGTTTTGACCATTCTGCAAAGAAGGTCCCAGTAGCCAGGATGATTGTGGGTAATTAGATAATTGGTTGTTAGCACCTCTTCCTCGTCTAGAGGCGGCGCCAATTCAGCATCTCTACCATCATGTGGTGCGACTAAAATAACTCTATCCTTTGATAAAAGCTCACTAATCAAATTGGGGCGACTGCTAGTTAGACACGAAAGTCCTAGATCCACTTCTTCCTGTAAGACGGCTTCCTCAATATCGAGGGATTCAATTATTTTGACTGAAATCTCGACCTCCGGGTACTGCTTTGTATAACTTTTTAGAACATACGGCAGGATGGTATCTGCGATAAGCGGTGAAATTCCAAGGATTAATTTCTTCGTATATCCCTGGGTAAACGAATTCAATTCCTCAAGGCCTTCTTGATACACTTCGAGGAGTTTTTTTGCGTGAAGTAAATATCGTATTCCTTCTTCTGTCAGTTTAATTTTTTTCCCGTCCCGATGAAACAACAGGATTCCAAGTTCTTTTTCCAGCTGTTTTATATGGACTGTAACGGAAGGTTGCGAAATATATAAAAGCTCCGCTGTCCTGCGAAAATTACCACATTCTGCCGCCGTAATAAAGGTGTTAAGCCATTGAAATTCCATGTCATGCTCCTTATTAAAAATAGTAATCAACCACTTCAATAATATTCAATATTCTTAATTATGTTTATTTTATAAAATAATAACAAATATGGAAAGGAGCGAGTTAGATGATTCAAAAAGGTTTAAAAGGGATTGTGGCGGCCGAAACATTCATTAGTCATATTGATGGGGAAAATGGCAAGTTGTTTTATCGAGGATATGACATTAAGGAAATGGCTAAGAACTTCTCCTTTGAAGAAGCCGCCTATCTTTTGTGGTTTGGCCATCTTCCAAATCCTAGCCAACTAGCTGCATTGAAAAAAGATCTGAAAGGTAATCGTGAACTTCCCGATTATGTTAAGGGAATACTACATCAGCTTCCCAGGGACATGGAATTAATGAGTGTTATTAGAACGGCTATTTCAGCGGAGGGTGGTAATCTTGATTATGGCTGGAAACCTTCCGTTGCACAGGCCATTCGTTTAACCGCCTTGGTCCCTACTATTATCGCCTATCGAAAAAGTCAGTTAGACAGAAAAGTGTTCGTATCACCCCGCGATGATTTAGACCATGTTGAAAACTATTTGTATATGCTGAGTGGAAAAGTTCCCACCCCTGCCCACTTGGAGGCCCTAGAGACATACATGATCTTAACACTTGAACATGGAATGAACGCCTCTACTTTCTCAGCGAGGGTCACCGCATCCACCGAGTCAGAATTAGTTTCGGCCATTACATCAGCCATTGGGACAATGAAAGGGCCACTTCATGGAGGTGCTCCTTTAGGTGTCATCGAACTTCTTGATGAAATTGCTCTGGTTGGAGATCCAGAAATGGTGATCCGTGGAAAGGTTTTGCGCGGAGAGAAATTAATGGGCTTTGGACATAGGGTTTATAAAACACACGACCCGCGAGCCATCGCCCTAAAAGCAAAATTAATGGACCATATTGGAGTAGATGAGTGGCTTGACCTAGCGATGTCTGTAGAAGACACTGCTATCAGGGTATTAGCCGAACTGAAGCCTGGCAGGTCACTTTATACAAACGTAGAATATTATGCTGCCGCCATCATGAAAGCAATCAATATGGATGCAGAACTATTTACCCCCACCTTTACCGCAAGCAGAATGGTTGGCTGGACAGCACACGTCCTCGAACAAGCCGAGAACAACACCATTTACAGGCCCCAATCTAAATATATTGGAACCTTCAAATAGAAGGAAGCAAAATCAAAAGCAAAATTAAAATTAAATAACGTGGATATAGTCGCAACGGTGACAGGCACCATTACTAACCCCAACGCAGGGTTATTGCGTTGGGGTTGGCCTTAGCTAGCCCATTTTGGTTCGCGCGGTGGCTGGCTGATATTTTCTCATTGGTCCTTTTTCAAGCACTTCCTGGAGATAAAGGTTTCCGTTCGGGCTTGTTTTCTTTAGAAGCTCCATTAAATATGTAATATCATCAAGTGCTCTATGTGTTTGGTAATTGGTGATATTATGGGCTTGTAATAGGGTCAAAAGTTTCCCGTTTGGATATCCATAATTTTTCCACGGTACCCCTCGCATCGTGCAATACCACTTCAAATCATTAACTTCCGGGTACATATGGTAAAGAAAGCTACGGTCAAAGGATGCATTATGTGCAAACACCGTGTTTGCTCGATGAAAATAGGTTTTTATTTTTGCATCATAAAAGCTTTTTCCTCTAACTAATTCGTACGGAATCCCGTGTACTCTATATGCTTGGTCATAGTTATAACGTGCTGTGTCAGAAAGTGGCTCCCTTAAAAATGAATCCTCCTCAACAATATCGATGATTTCACCAGAATCTGATCGATAGGTAAATAACTTTAAGGCCAATTCAATCACTTCATCTTTAGTAGGACCTAACCCGGTCGTTTCAACGTCCAATACCAAACCATATTTTTCTAAGCTTCGCACTGTCATCATTCCTTATTTCTTACGTTTTCCCTATTATAACAAAGCTTTCCTTAGGTTTACATCTCCAAAATGTCCCTCTATAAAGAATTCTCACTAATCCCAGCAAGAAATGCCTTAAGAATAATCGATAGGCTTTCATCCAAATCCAACACCATCTTAAAACCACCCTTTTGCTCCAATGAGGAAAAGCCATGTAAGATACTGCGTAATCCCCTTACAGCATGTAAGGCCAGATCCCCTTCCAATTGGTATGCTTTAAGCACCCGTACAGAAAGATCCACTATTTTTGCACCGGCCTGCTGTACTTCCTCATCCTCAGGGTCGGGGGCAAGCAATGTTGCCTCATAAATGCCCGGGTGCTTTCGGGCAAAATTAACATATGCCTTACTGATGGCAAGGACTGCTTCGCTGCCTGACACCCCAATTGCAGCATCGGCCATTACCCCGTAAAGCCTATCAATCCCGTATATCGCCAGCTTTTTGCGAAGTCCCGGCAATCCGTCAAAGTGGTTATATAAGGATGGAGGACGAATCCCTACCTTCTTAGCCAGATTGGCTAAAGTAACCTCCTGCATTCCTTGTTGATCCGCAATCCCCCCTGCTGCATCTAGTATCTCCATTAAGTCGAGGCTAATTTTTGGTCTAGGTGACATTGTCTACGTTCTCCTATCTTAGTTTCCGTTCTAAATTTCCGATGGCCATCTCCATCCTTTTCACAGGATTCTCAACCATTTCCCCATGACCCACGGCAAGAAGCTGTGGTCCATAGCTCACTAGTTTCTTTGCACTAGCCAGTGCCGTCTTTTTACTCCATGTACCAAATGACGGAAATGGGAACAATGGCTTCATATCTCCAGCCACTGCCATTCCACCTCTTGTTTGAAAAGCATCCCCGGCCACTAGAGCCTTTGAACGCAAATCCAAAAACGCCATCGATCCCGGTGTGTGTCCCGGTGCTGCAATCGCTGTAAGCGACCCGACAAAATCGCCTTCCTTCACTAACACATTAGCCCGTGTCTTTAATTTCTTCGGTACACCGCCTTTAATCGGCGTTTGCTCCTCATGCGGGTCAAGCGAACGATCATCATTCATTAATCTGTGGTCACTAATCGAAATATACACAGGTACCTCTGACAAGATCATTTTTAAAGAATCAAGCGCACCAACATGATCCTCGTGTGCATGTGTTAAAACTATTTTTGTAATGGGCCTTCCGATGGTTTCTGCCGCTTTCAATATCCCCTTTGTACAAAAGCCCAGAGCTGCATCAATCAATGTTAACCCATCCTCTTCCTCTACTAAATAGCAGTTAACTGGAAAGACACTCGCCATAAATGTTACTTGATATAAATAACCGTTTTTGATCATTCTCATTATGATCATCCCCTTTTAACTAATGTCATTAGTTTTATTTTAACTAATACTATTAGTTAATTCAACAACTTTTTGCAAGTTTTTTTTATTATAAAATAAAAGAGTAATTGAATTTTCAGGCTCTTCCTGTATAATGATTCCCGAATGGGACAAGTAGAACTTGATTTAGCTGAAAAGGAGGCCACTTTTATGAACGGTGCCATAATTCAATTTGAAAATGTAACAAAACAATATGATAACGACCCGCCCGTCCTGAAGGACGTAAGCTTTGAGATTGAGCGCGGTAAATTCTATACACTGCTTGGCCCATCGGGATGCGGTAAGACAACAATATTAAGGTTAATCGCCGGATTTACTGAAGCATCTGAAGGAGAAATATTTTTTAACGGTAAAAAAATCAATCATATACCGGCAAATAAGCGGCAGGTGAATACCGTTTTTCAGGACTACGCCCTGTTTCCCCATTTAAATGTATTTGAAAATGTGGCATTTGGATTGCGCATCAAAAAGATGAAGAATCCAGAAATAGAACAAAAGGTAAAAGAAGCGCTAAGCTTTGTTAACCTTTCAGGCTATGAAGCTCGCGAAATCAAAGAAATGTCCGGTGGTCAGCGCCAGCGCGTTGCGATCGCCCGTGCCATTGTAAACGAGCCTGAAGTGATTCTGCTTGATGAACCATTATCGGCTCTTGACTTAAAGCTTCGTACGGAAATGCAGTATGAACTGCGTGAATTGCAGCGCCGTCTCGGCATCACCTTTATCTTCGTTACACACGATCAAGAAGAGGCCCTGGCGATGTCCAATGAAATTTTTGTTATCAATAAAGGGAAAATCCAGCAAAGCGGCACTCCGACAGATATTTATGATGAGCCGATTAACCGTTTCGTGGCGGATTTTATTGGTGAATCCAATATTGTCGATGGTAGAATGCTAGACGATTACCGGGTAGAATTTACTGGAAGAGAGTTCGAATGTGTTGACCAAGGTTTGAACAAGAATGAACCGATTGATGTGGTTATCCGACCAGAGGATTTGGAAATTACAACAATAGAACGCGGCAAGCTTCAAGTGCGTGTTGATTCGCAATTATTCCGTGGTGTTCATTATGAAATCTGCTGCTACGATCAAGACGGAAATGAATGGCTGGTCCATTCCACGAAAAAAGCAACTGTGGGCGATGAAATCGGGCTTTATTTTGACCCGGAAGCCATCCATGTTATGCGACATGGGGAAACAGAGGAAGAATTCGACCGACGGTTAGAAGCCTACTCGGATGTGGAAGCTAATGGAAAATAAACATACGCGCAATATATATATGCTTCCTTATTACCTTTGGATTGTTCTGTTTGTCATTGCCCCCATTATCCTCGTACTCTATTACTCTTTCTTTGATATCGAGGGAAATGTTTCACTTGTGAATTATCAAAAGTTTTTCACACCGGTGTATTTAAAGATGACACTCAGCTCGTTTTGGTACGCCTTCTTGATTACAGCAATTTCACTATTGATTGCTTATCCAACAGCCTATTTATTAACAAAAACAAAACATAAACAGTTATGGCTTTTATTAATCATTGTGCCTTCATGGATTAATTTATTGTTAAAAGCCTATGCCTTCCTTGGAATATTTGGTACCTATGGAGCGGCAAACAGCTTCTTAGAACTGATTGGGATTGGAACGCAGCAAATTTTATTTACAGATTTCAGCTTTATATTTGTTTCAGTATATATTTTTATACCATTCATGATTTTACCGATTTTTAATTCATTAAATGAATTGAATCCGACCCTTTTAGATGCGGCCAATGACTTGGGGGCATCCAAATGGACAACGTTCCGCCGCGTTATTTTTCCCTTGACGATTGACGGGGTGAAATCGGGCTGCCAGGTAGTCTTTATACCGGCTCTATCCTTGTTCATGCTGACCCGATTAATTGCTGGAAACCGTGTAATCACTCTTGGTACGGCGATTGAACAGCATTTCCTTGTGACCCAGGATTGGGGTATGGGCGCAACGATTGCAGTCTTTTTAATCATTATCATGGTTTTCATTATGATCGTCACGAATACCAGAAAGCGAGGTGTATAAGGTGGATAAAAAAATAACACCATTATCCAAGTTATTTTTATTAATCGTCTTTTTTATCCTGTATGCACCTATTTTCTTTCTCGTCATCTTCTCATTCAACAGCGGAGAAACGATGTATGACTTCAAGGGATTCTCGCTTGAGTGGTACCGTGAACTTTTTCAAGATACTAGACTTTTGATTATCGTTTTGAATACCGTGGTAGTTGCTTTATTATCGGCATTATTTTCTACCATCATTGGGGTACTTGGGGCTTTGGCGATTCATCAGGCGAAAAAAAGACAAACGAAAAATTCGCTGTTATCGTTAAACAATGTACTCATCGTCAGCCCAGACGTCATTATCGGTGCTTCATTTTTAATTTTGTTCACAATGGCAGGGATTAAGCTCGGTTTCTATTCGGTGCTGTTATCCCATATCGCTTTTAGCATTCCGATCGTGGTTCTAATGGTACTGCCTAAGTTAATGGAGATGAGCCCGACATTAATTGACGCGGCTCGGGATCTTGGGGCAAGTCGCTGGAACGTCCTAACAAAGGTCATTATTCCTTTTATCACACCGGGAATTTTCGCAGGATTCTTTATGGCGTTAACGTATTCATTCGATGATTTTGCGGTTACCTTCTTTGTTACAGGCAATGGTTTTTCAACACTTTCCGTTGAAATTTATTCATTAGCCCGCAGAGGAATTTCCTTGAATATTAATGCACTATCAGCGCTATTGTTCCTATTTACAATACTGCTCGTTGTAGTCTATTACTTTATTACCCAGCGTAACAAGGTTAATGGAATGGGGGTTCGGAAGCGATGAACAAACTCGTTCGTTTTTTTCTCGTAATTGCCCTTGCATCAGCCATGCTCCTGTATGCGATTTCCAGTTTAAACAAGTCCCAAGGCTATTCGGGCGGCGATACGCTGACAATTTATAATTGGGGCGATTACATCGATGAAGATCTTATCAAACAGTTTGAAAAAGAAACCAACATCAAGGTTATTTATGAAACCTTCGATTCCAATGAGGCGATGCTGACCAAGATTGAACAAGGCGGCACGACGTATGATATTGCCGTTCCTTCTGAATATATGATTGATAAAATGCGGCATGAGGATTTACTTATCCCATTGGATCCCTCCAAACTGCCAAACTTAAAAAATATTGATAAACGGTTTATGGATCTTCCGTTTGACCCGAAAAATAAGTATTCCGTGCCTTATTTCTGGGGAACTGTCGGCATTGTCTATAATCCAAAAATGCTAAATGGAAAGAAAATTACTAGCTGGAACGATCTTTGGGATCCTGCATTAAGAAACGAGATTCTACTCATTGATGGTGCCCGTGAAGTAATGGGAATGAGCTTAAATAGTTTGGGCTATTCACTTAATGATACAAAAAGGGCTCATTTAATTGCAGCAAAGGAAAAGCTCGATACGATCACTCCGAATGTCAAAGCCATCGTAGGCGATGAAATCAAGATGCTGCTAGCCAATGAAGAGGCCTCAGTTGGCCTGGTATGGTCAGGAGATGCTTCTGAGATTATGTCCGAGAATGAAGATTTGAATTATGTCGTCCCAAAAGAGGGTTCCAATCTTTGGTTTGATAATATGGTCATTCCGAAAACGGCGAAGAATATTGAGGCGGCCCATAAGTTTATTAACTTCATGCTTGATCCAAAGGTTGCTGCACAAAACACCGAATATGTAGGCTATTCAACGCCGAATAAGCAGGCGCTTAAACACATGCCTAAGGAGATCATCAAAGATCAACGGTTCTATCCGTCACCTGAATTGACTGAAAAACTCGAGGTATATAAAAACCTTGGCAAGAAGAACCTGGCCTATTATAATGAACTGTTCTTGCAGTTTAAAATGCATTCGAAGTAGTTCAGTTATTTAAAAAAGCAAAAGGGTGCCGAACACCCCAAAAAAACAGCCGCAATCTCATTATTTCTCGAGATTGCGGCTGTTTCCTTACCTTTAATAGCTATTATCTTCTTCATATCTTTCTTTATTGGTATACCAATTGGTTAATTGAGTTAAAATCGCAAAGACAAAAAAGAAATTCATCGCCCAGACGTTAATGAAAGGAGCAATCCCGCCAAATTCAATGGTTGCATATCCTTTTAGTTTTATGACAATCATTGATTCGACAAAAATTAAAATAAACCCTAACACCCCCGCCGCTGCTGCTCTAAACATCTCATTTCCCCCTTGTAAAATAATAAACCAATTCTTCAATTTCCATATATAAACAGTGACTATGTTGCATTTTTGACAATTTCGTGAACATCCATATCTCTATTATATGGCAAAATCCGTTAAACACAACTACCAACTTACCAATAAAGAAAAGGGTGTCAGGCACCATGTTCACATGGTGCCTGACACCCTTATATACTCTTCTACTGTTAATATGGTGTTTTTAATTCCCAGCTTCTCAGCCAGCTGTGTGATTCCGGGTTGCTCAACTTTTGCTTCTTTTAACATTTCCTTTTGTGAAAAGACGTGGCGCGTGTCTCCGTCGAGAAGGACTTTACCTTCATTGAACACGATTGTCCGTTCAAAATTCTCTGCAACAAAATCCATGTCATGGATAATGGTCATCACTAGTTTATTTTTATTTTTCAATTCCCGGATGATTTGGCGAATCTTCTCTTTCCCTTGATGATCCTGTGCAATGGTCGGCTCATCAAAAATAATGACGTCCGTATCCATCGCCACAACGGAAGCAATGCATAACAGTTTCTTTTCCGATAAACTCAAATCATGCGGGTTCACTTCAAGTTTATCATCCAGTTCCACCATCTTTAAAGCTTTGATTGCCTGCTTTTCCGCGGTATATTTACCCATTTTAATATTCAATGGGCCGAACATCACTTCTTCCAAAACAGTCCGTTTAAATAGTTGATCATTCGGATTTTGAAAGACAAGACCAATTGTCCTTGCCATTTCAGCAGCCGTTTTTAATTTTGCATCAAAATGATGAACTAAAATTTCTCCTTCATCCGGTTTCAATAATCCCTTTAGCAATTTCACAAATGTAGTCTTTCCGGCACCATTTTGTCCAATAATAGCCGTTGACCGCTTGTCAAACTCTAAATTTATTCCTGAAAGCACTCGGTAGGCTCCCTTTTTATAGGAAAAAGAGAGATTGGATACCTTGATCATCCTACCCGCCCCCTTAGTGCCTTTTCTGCATCCTCCAAGGTTACAGGGTAACAGTCCGAGGCAGCCTTCTTTACACCCAAGGCTTTACACGCTCTTGTATATACAGGTGCAACCAATCCAAAATCCTCAAGATCCTGCCGTGAAAATACTTGCTCAGGTGAATCAAAGCTAACCATTTTTCCATCATGCAGGAGTAAGACTCGATTGCAATACTCAGCAACCTTTTCCATTTTATGTTCAGCCAGAATAACGGTAATTCCCTGTTTGCTCAGGTTTTGAATCGCACTGAAAACTTCCATAGAGCCCGCAGGATCAAGCTGGGAGGTTGGTTCATCCAATACCAAAATATCAGGCTGCATGGCTATAATACTTGCGATGGCCATCCGCTGCATTTGCCCTCCAGATAAATCAAAAGGATTGTGATCTTTCACCTGTTCAATTTTTAACAGATCAAGCACATAATCAATTCTGTCAATAATTACTGAACGAGGCAGCCCACTATTTTCAAGTCCGAAGGCAATTTCCTCATAGACCGTCATCTTCGAACCAGTCACCTGTGTAAATGGATTTTGAAACACCATTCCTACCTTAAGAGAAAGGTCAGCAATCGAACAATTTTTCACTTCAAGCCCATCCACCAAGACCTTACCGCCGTAAGCCCCTTTATAAAAATGAGGGACAAGCCCGACAAGCGCCTGGCATAAGGTCGATTTTCCCGCCGAGTTTTTTCCAATAATACCGATAAATTCACCTTCGTTCACATCAAACGAAAGATCGTTAAGGGCAAGTGTGTCGGATAAGGGATATTTGTATTTTAGACCTTCAACAACTATTTTCTTCATGCAAAAATCCTCCACGCAGTCGCGCCCACAACTAGCAGCAGCATAACTAATCGAACTATTCCGCTATAAGCGTAGGTTTTTTCCTCCATCAGGTATGTTTTTGGGGCCCTTGAATTAAAGCCCCTCACTTCTAATGCCATCGCCCGTTCTTTTGTGTTAATCAGCGCCCCAAGGATAACCGGCCCCAATAACGGCACGAAAGCCTTGATCCGGATAAGTAAACTTCCTTCTGTTTCCATTCCCCTTGCCCGCTGCGCATCCATGATCGTCTCCATGCTCGACATCATTTCCGGTATAATTTGAAAAACGGAAACAATTACATAGCCAATTCTTGGTGACATCCCTTTACGAACAAGCGTCTCGACAAGATCCGATGGTTTCGTCGTCAGAACCAAGATCATAAAGGAACTGACGATATTCGTTACCCTAAGCGTAATTGTTAAGGCATATAGCAGACCCTCTTTATACATAGCAACCTGGCCAATTTGAAAAAGAACCGTTTCATTTTCCGGCTTAAACAAGCCCTGTATAATAACGACCGTAATCAGCACGAAAAGGACAAAGCCAAAAACAGGAACTGTTTTTCGAATAACTTTTGCTGCGATCAATAACAGTAGACTAAATCCCAGACATACAAATGAAATCGTGAACGAGGGCAGAATAATCGGTATGAATAAAGCAAAAAGAATATATATGAGTTTTGTGATGGGATCAACTTCATGAATGAATGATTTCCGATCCACAAACAAACTAATCGATTTCAAAAAGCTTCACCAGCTTTCTTTCTAAACCCTAACATGTGCTTAACACCCAACCCTATGATGGAAATATAATTTAAAGAACAAATCGTAGTCACCTAATTAAGGCGGTGTGAGCAGAGCTAGACGTCGCTTTATTCATCTAGTGACCTGGTAATTCACGTAAACTGGTTTGCGTCGCTCCGCCCCTTTTCCATAAAAAAGACTTAATCCAGTGTCTCGATTTTTTCATTATTGTTATATAGTTGGACCACATTTCGCGGTAAACCTTTGAAAATACCAAAGCTTATTAACACCACTAATAATTTATCCGGTACATCAACAACCAGTTCATCAAGCAGCGATGCCAGCCAAGTAGAATCGGTGTTTGCAAGAATAAAAGCAAATAATGCATCACCCCATACATTCCCTGTTTGTCCGCCCCAGAAACCAATATTTAGCGGCGTCGATACAATCGTAGCCACAAGCCCAATGATTAAACCGGCAACGATAGCTTTTCCCCAGCTGGAAATATAGCCCTTGTAAAAAAGGATTCCAACTGCTAAACCGATTGCGACACTTGTAATCGCATAAACAAATGAAATCGGATCTGTAAAACCATAAATAATATTATTGATTGCTCCTGCTAGGGCACCAACAATGGGCCCCCCTAACATGGCGGCTAAGACGGTTCCGATAGAGTCTAACCATAGCGGCAGTTTTAACAGTTGCGCAAGTAATTTACCGATATAGTTAACACCTACTGCAACTGGAATCAGAACGAGCGCGGCTGTTGATAAACGTAACGACCACATGCTTTGTTTTTTCACTTAATAAACCCCCTATTCATTTTTAAAATGTAGAATCATAGGAAACAAAAGCCTCAAGTGCGGTGAGAATTTCTAGTTCTTCCCCACGCTTGCTATTGTTTTTCGCTTCAACGTAATCATTGATTCCCCCTTCCAAATCCCCCTCTGTTTCGACAACAACATTTAATATCGAAGCGGTCTTAATGCCACGCAAACCGCCAATCACAAATAGGGCAGCGGTTTCCATATCTGAGGCAAGAATTCCCTTCTCTGACCAATACTTGTCGATTTCCTGCTCTTTATCAGTATAAAAGCTGTCATGACATCTGACAATACCTGTGTAATTTTTTGCCCCATTCTTTTTTGCTGCATTCCTTACATGAAATAGCAGCTCCGTATCCGGGATAGCCGGATATGCCTTGTTAATATAGGCATATGACGCTCCGTCATTTCTAACAGCACCGGAAGCAATGACCAAGTCACCTAGGTGTATATGCGGCTGCAAGGCGCCACAACTGCCAATCCGAATCATGGCTTTCACACCGATATTCTTTAACTCTTCAATGGCAATTCCGGCAGATACTCCACCAATACCTGTAGATGTCACGAAAATAGGTACCCCTTTATAATGGCCTTTCACCGTTTTATATTCACGGTTATAAGCGAGCTCCACGTGATTGTCTAAGAACTTTGCAACTTCATCGACGCGACCAGGGTCTCCCGGAAGTAAAGCATATTGCACCTCGTGACCGTTTCCAATTCTGATATGCGGTTGTAGGTTAGTTTCCATATTCACTAGCTCCTTTGGGTTATATTTGTTATGTGGTTAACTTGGGTTGGTTGTTAAAATGTATGTATGATAATTGATTCTATTCACAAGGGTCATTGGGCTTTATCTGCTCGGTGTGGGCTATGTAAGCATCTTGTTGAGGGTCTATTTTTTTGGTGGAAATAATTCGGAATCCTTTTTGCACTTCATATATGATAATTTTACCAAATGAAGCAAGTTTGGTCATTCAAATTAAAAACTGACCCCATTTATCACTATTCACAGTATACAAAAGGTGCCTGACACCCAAAGGGTGTCAGGCACCTTTTCCCTTATTTTACCTTTATTATTACCGCTGTCCTGGTTTATACGTTCCGTGGCCGTGGTGATAGCCGTGCCCTGGATAATAGCCGCTGTGACCGTGATGGTAGCCATGTCCAGGATAATACCCACCATGTCCATGGTGATAACCATGCCCCGGATAGTAGCCGCCGTGGCCATGATGATAGCCAACTGGAGTTGGATAATAACCCCCATGTCCATGGTGGTAACCTTGGCCTTGATAGCTGCTGCCGTGGCCATGGTGGTAACCTTGTCCCGGATTTCCAGGATAACCTCCCATTTGTCGTTCCATTAAGAATCCCTCCTTTTTACTGTTGCTACATAGTGTATGTCTACCTGTAAAAATAGGACTAGATTCTTGCCCAATATCTTTAATGACAATAAAAGTTAGGCTAACATATTTTTACTAGTAAAGACTTACTCGCCATTTATGGCTGAAGTAGTTTTAAACGGCCGTCGGCCATCGTAAGCGAATCTTCACAACTTCCACACAACTTCCCCCTAAGTTCTACACAAGTTTTTCATATGATAAGAGTAACTTAATTAGGAATAAGTTCATAAGAGCTCATTTCTTAAGACTTCCCATAATTTGATTGGTGCCTGACACCAATCTATTTTTTTTGCCCAAAAAGGTGATGCCTCACCGAGTTTTCGTGAAGCATCACCATCAATTAAATAGATTTTTGCAAACGACTGGCTCTCTACATCGAATGGATCTTCCTCGATGTCGAATCCAAGGTCCTTAATGAGCTGGAAGTCGGCATCCGCACATTGTCCATTGGTCGTTAAATAATCGCCGACAAAAATGGAGTTTGCAATGAATAAGCCTAAATTTTGCAACGATCTCAGGTTAAATTCACGGCCGCCGGAAATTCGAATCTCCTTCGTCGGATTAACAAACCTGAACAGGGATAATATTTTCAAGCAGCGGATTGGGGTTAGGTCATCTAGATTTTCAAGCTTTGTGCCCTTAATTGGATGAAGGAAATTTACTGGAATGGAATCCGCATCTAGCTCTTTTAAGGCAAAGGCCATCTCAACAATATCCTCATCGGTTTCGCCCATCCCGCAAATGACTCCGGAGCATGGGGAAATCCCCGCTTTCTTTACATTTTCAATCGTCTCAACTCGATCCTCATAATCATGCGTGCTGGTAATATTCTCATGATGGCTCGCGCTTGTATTGATATTGTGATTAAATCGATCCACACCGGCGGATTTCAGCTTAACTGCCTGTTCTTCGGACACAAGCCCCAAACAGGCACAAATTTTAATTTGCTCCACCTCATTTTTAATTTCTTGGACAGCCGAGACAACAGTATCCACCTCATTATTGGTCGGCTTCCTCCCGCTCATTACGATACAATATGTACCAATTTTATTCTTTTTCGCCTCTTTGGCACCCTCCACAATCGTTTGTTTGCTAATGAGAGTATACCGGTCAATTTCTGTTTTTGCTTTAATCGATTGTGCACAATACCCACAGTCCTCGGGACATAGTCCGCTTTTAGCATTAATTATCAAATTCAACTTCACTTTTTTTCCATAATAATTTCTGCGAATTTCATAGGCTCCATTAACGAGTATTAGGATATCCTCATCATTGGATAATAGGATTTCCATTGCCTCTTCATTAGTTAATTCATGTCCATCAATCACATTTTTTGCCAGTTCAATCCAATCCATGCCATCACCTCAATTTTAATTGTCAACCAATTTCATCAATAAGTTAACAATTAAAATTATAAATCATGTAAGCTATTAAGAAAATAAAATAATAAAAAATAGGGATATACAGGTAATTTTACCCACAAAGAAATTCTTCACAACTTCCACACAACTTCCCCCTAAGTTCTACACAAGTTTTTCATATGATAAGAGTAACTTAATTAGGAAATAAGTTCTTAAGAGCTCATTTCTTAAAACTTCCCATAATTTGATTGGTGCTGACACCAATCTATTTTTTTGCAAAAAAATAGGCCGCATCGGCCGCCTTCCCACTTTTTTGCATATATCCATCGTTTCTCGGCTATTTTACATTCCTAATATCCGAGAAAGGGAAGACCACAAATTCACTTTCTCCTATAATGGCTGTTTGCTTGATAAAGCCTAAACCATTGCGGCTATCCATACTTTTTAGGCGATTATCCCCCATTACAAAATAATGATTTGCAGGGACTAAGATTGGGCCAAAGTCACCTGTTAACAGACTCCCCATTTCCTCGGCAGCCTTACGATTTTCTGATAGGTAGGATTCCTTAATGGGCTCACCATTTATCAATAATTGGTCAGCTTTCATTTCAACCTTATCCCCTGGCATCCCTATGATTCTTTTTACATAATTAACGGCTGGACCTTTAATAATAACAACGTCACCTCTATTTAAACTCATCACATAGCTCATTTTGTTCACTAAAATTTTCTCATGATTATGTAACGTCGGTTCCATCGATGCACCTTCAACAATATAGGGTGAAAATAAAAATGTTCGGATAATAACAGCAATACCCACTGCAATAAATAATGATTTCCCCCAGCCGAGAAGCTCCTTTTTTGTATTCGAACCAGCCATTTCAACAACACCCTTCTACATGTATTTTTATCCTAGTTCGTTTTCTGTTACCGACCAAATAACTTTCCAAAAAAGCCCTGCTTGTTTGGCTCCTGCTGCGCAGATAATTTCTGCTCGGTTTTTTTAGCTTGAACAATTCCTTTTTGCTTTGCTTCCTCTAACCAGCTAGGGAATTCGGTTAATAACGCATTATAGAGCTGATCATCAGAGATCTTATCTATTTCTTCAATATATAAGAAATTTGCATTATCTACTACTCTACCTTCCAAAGTATCCAATTTCCTCAAAAAGTCAAAATTTCCATTTCCAATACCAACAAACTGCCAAAATATTGGGTATTTAGCTGAATTTTCAATGAGCGGCTTTATCGATTTCTTACATCCGCCATCGTTGATAAAAACTATATAAGCTGGGTCGAGGGATGGATCCTCTTCAAGATACTTCTTTAATACATCCTTCATCACTGGCGGTTCATCATTTCTGCCAAATTTATGTACTAATTCATCCTCAAGGATAATTCGATCCACGTAGCCTTCAAAGTCTCTTTCGGTAACAGGCTTTAATCTCGAAAACTCATTATCATACACCCACACATCTAATACGCCATCATCATCAAACAGTGAAGCCATCGCTAAAATTCGCTCTACAACCTTTTGAACAGTACCATTTTTATAAAAGTTCCTCATGGAACCTGTGATATCTAGAACTAGTCCTACTCTAGCTGTTACCTTTACTAAGTTTTTCTTTTCCAATACAACCTTAACGCTTTTTTTCTGTAAATCAATTGTCGCCATGTTTCTACCTCCCGCTTTTTTGAATTTTTTATCAATTAACTATGAAGGGCTAATCTTTAACAGAAGGCCTGTGATTTTTCCTTCAAACAGAAAGTCACCCTTTGCGCAAAATGTGCGTTAACCACTCCCTAAACGAATCAAAGGTAACTTTGTGGAAATTCCTACTGACAAAAGAAGGTTACAAAGTTGACACGAAAAAATTGCGATGGAGGTAGATTACTATTTAATCGCAATGTGGACCTCAATTTCTCCTTGCGGGTAATATTTCTCAAAATCATATGTGTATGCTCTTTCCAACGTACCTGCATTTTCAAGCTCCCATATCTTTTTCCAAGTGTTAATAATCCCTTGTTCTTCTGTTGTATCCACATGGAAGATTTCATATTTTGCGGTATGTGGTATTTCTAATGAAGGTACGCTGTTATTCTCTTCAATAGCAATGCTTAATGTATAATCCCCTTTATAGTCACTCTTGTACTCATGATACACACCGTAAGTAATCATGTCTGGCTTGGTAAGTCGATTGGAAGCCTCCCTCCACAATCCTGTAATCTTTTGTATCAAAAGGTCATCGTTAAAATTATTAGTTTGGACACTTTTAATAATTGATAATTTCAAGTAGTATCTTCCTTTCAAATATAATAATCTTTTTACTATTTCTACACAGATTCATATTTTCCTCTTATTTCCACAAAGCAACATTTTTAAATTTGCTATGATGTTCCACAATTATAACGACATTTACTCTTTTAAGAATATTCCACCAACTTAATTTGCATGCCAAATTACACTACTTAGTCTAACTCCCATGCTTCTTTTAATAATCGTATCCCTAGCTCTATTTGATCCCCTGTTAAACCGCCAAAGCCTAATAAAATCATTGGTTCTTGCCCAATATCCTGATTCGCATAATAAACTGAGGTTGGGTGCACCTTTACTTTCTTTTCCAAAGCTCTTTCAATCAGTTCCGTTTCAGACATTTGATTTTGTACGTTTAATAGAATATGTAACCCCGCTTCATCCCCAATAACCGTTACTTTTTGACCCAGGTATTTCTCAATGGACTGAATCAATACAGTCTGCTTTTTACGGTAGACGGTTCTCATTTTATTTAAATGCCGTTCCCAATGGCCACTAATCATGAATTGCCAAAGTGTGTGTTGATGGAGCCTTGATACAGTCTGTTTGTAAAAAGTAAAATGCTGATTATATTTTTCTAGTAAGCTAGTAGGTAAGACCATAAAACTAATACGTATCGAAGGAATCAGGGATTTGGAGAAAGTCCCTAAATAAATGACTTTGCCGTTCCTGTCTAGTCCTTGCATGGAGGGAATTGGTTTTCCCTTATATCTAAATTCCCCATCATAGTCGTCCTCAATAATGTACCTGTCCTTTTCCCCTGCCCATTTTAATAATTCCATTCTTCTTGTAATCGGCATGACCATTCCATTTGGAAATTGGTGTGAAGGGGTAACATAGGTGATATTCGCCTTACTTTCAGCTAAATGATTGAGGACTATCCCTTCTTGATCGAGTGAAATCGGTTTTAAGGTCACCCCTTGATCTTTAAATACTTCCCTAGTGCGATGAAACCCTGGATCCTCCATCGAATAAATCCTATCTCTCCCAATAATCATCGTTAACAAGCCAATTAAATATTGGGTTCCGGCACCAATGATAATTTGATCGGCGCTACATCTTACACCCCTTGATTGATACAAGTATTTGGAAATCACCTCTCGGAGTGCCAATTCCCCTTGTGAATCCCCATTTAAAAAATGAGAATTTTCTTCTTCGTAAAGACTTTGAAGGGTTAACTTTCGCCAAACAGAATAAGGAAAATGTTCCAACGCGACAGCACCGTGACTAAAATCAACTCTATATTGCACGCTGTCTTCACTTATTTCTTTTTGTGTTTGTGGGGAATCCTCAAAGTGGATAAACAAATCACGATTAAGGTTATTCACATAGATTCCTTTTCTCTCCACACTTTCAGCATATCCCTCTGCCAGCAATTGTTCATAAGCTGTCTCAACTGTATTTTGGCTGATTCCCAGATGTTGGGCTAGTCTCCTTTTTGACGGAAGTCTTTCCCCAGGTTCAATTTTTCCTGTTTGAATCTCTTTTTTGAAAAAGTTATAGAGTTGTATATATAACGGTTCCCCGCTCCCGTAATCCATATTGATGGTTATTTCTACCACACTCTTTCCCCTCCTTAATCATCTGGTATGGTTAATTACATTATATCTGACCCTTTTGAGCATATCAGTTATTTTCTATAATCATAGATAATATGGTGGAAGGGATGATGTTTACGATGAATTTTTCAGATGGGAAATCAATTGACTTTAGGATTGGGACGGCTGTTACTGCGGAGGAATTATCTGATGTGTTCGAAAGGTCCGGGATAAGACGGCCTGTTGATGATTTACCTCGCCTGCAGCGAATGATTGAGCATGCTGATTTGCTTATTACTGCATGGGATGAACAAACATTAGTGGGCGTTGCAAGAGCAGTCACAGATTTCAGCTATTGTTGCTATTTATCAGATTTGGCCGTGAACAAAGACTATCAAAAAAAGGGTATTGGAAAAGAGTTAGTACGATTGGTTCAAGAACAAATTGGCGAGGAAGTCACATTATTGCTGCTATCCGCACCCACTGCAATGGAATATTATCCGCAAATTGGATTTAATAAGGTGGAAAATGGGTTTATCATGCCAAGAACGAAATAAAAAAGTCCTGTCATATCAAAAAAACTAGTAAGATATGACAGGATTTTTTTCTAACACTCAATCCCCTTTACAGCGTTGGTCCTCCCAGTGGCACAGCAAAATATGGTGCTGCCACCTTAGCCTTCCTGGATTTCTTTAATGCTTTTCCCACCTAAAAAGGCATGGCCGGTAATGAATTTCCCAGTTGTATGAAAACCGTATTTGGCATAGACTTTTTCGATTTTCTCATTGATTGGAAAAACCCAAAAATCCTCTATTCCCTTGCTCTTTACTTCTGCCTGCAGGAAGTAAATGAGCTCTCCTATCAAGCCTTTCCCTCTGAATTCCTCTTTCGTTGCTACGCTTTCCATTCGAGCTTGATCACCATGTTCAAATATACAAGCCGTTGCACATGATTCCCCATCATAGCGAAGAAGATAATGAGTAAAAGCCGGGTGGTTAAACTCTTCTGGAAATGCCTTTTCCCTTACCTCCCTTCCGCCAAACTCTTTAATACTGCATTCAATTTCTAATGCCTCATTAAAATTTTCATTTGTTACTTTTTCAATCGTGACAAGCTCCCTGCCTTTATACTCAGTAATTTCTTTGTTCCAGATTTGGATCGGACTGACTAATTCCTCAAAACCAAATTTGTAAGAATCTAATTCTTTTATAAACGAATCTAGTTTTTCAAGATTATATAAATAAAAACGAGGGATTATATTTCTTTCTTGATAAAACTGTATGACTTCTTCAATCACTGCCCTAGGATTTTGTGGAGCTTCATGAATATGTGCATGGTTAGCATCATAGTAAGTTGGCTGGGCTTCATTATGTAGAATATAGCCCCAGGAAGTTGTTTCTCGCCTCGTAAAAGTGTCCAAGTACGCTAAATCAAGCTCCAATACTTTTTGAAATAGGTTCAAGATTTTCTCCTCCATTTTATTGTAGATCTCCTTTATCTTACCAGAACAAGAAACTTTCCAAAATATAGTACTTTCGTTATAGTAGGTTTATAGATAAAAATTTTATTATGTAGAGAGGTTTGTCCAGATTGAATACAGTGAAAAAGAAAAAAAAGGAAAATACCCCATTAAGAATAAACATACTATTTTTTATTGTCTTTCTATTATTTTCCACGCTCATTCTTCGTTTGGGGATGTTGCAAATTGTCTTTGGAGAAAATTATCAGCGGGAGATTGACCAAAAGGAGATTGTTCCCGTGAATTCATCTGTACCGCGTGGGAAAATATTTGACACGAATGGCAAGCTAGTAGTTGGAAATCAGCCATTGAAAGCTATTACCTATACTCGGTCCGGTTCGGTTACCCAGGATGAAATGTTGGACATTGCCGCTAAACTAGCTGACCTTATAAGTAAAGAATCCGAGGATGATTTCAAGGCTATTACAAAGAGAGATCGCCAAGACTTTTGGATCATCAAGCACCCCAAATTAGCTATTGCTAAAATAACGAATAAGGATAAAGAAAGACTACAGAAGAAAGAGTTAGAGAAGAAAGAGTATGATAAAGAAATATATGATTTAACCAGGGAAAGAATTACGGAGGAAGAACTAAATTCTTTTTCACAAAAGGAACTTGAGGTATTGGCTATTTTTCGTGAAATGGCCAGCGGAACTGCCTTATCCCCTCATATTATCAAAAATAAAGATGTTACCGATGAAGAATATGCCGTTGTAAGTGAACATCTTGATTCCTTACCAGGAGTTGATACCACAACAGATTGGGACAGGGATTATGTCTTGAAAAATGCAGATGGGAACGGACCATTAAGCTCTGTTTTAGGCAAAGTGACCAGTGCCAAAGAGGGGCTGCCAAAAGATAGTCTAGATTACTTGCTTGCGAAAGGGTATAGCCGTAATGATCGTGTGGGAAAGAGTTATATCGAGCAACAGTATGATGACGTATTACAAGGTCAAAAAGAAACGGTAAAGAATATTACCGATAAATCAGGGAATGTCTTAGAAACGCAAATTTTTCAAGAAGGAAAAAGAGGGAATGATTTAGTTTTATCCGTTGATATTGAACTTCAACAAAAGATTGATGAGATTATTCAAGACAAGCTTGGGAAAGCCAGGGTTGGCCAGCCTTATATCGATCGAACCTTGGTCTCCGTTATGAATCCAAAAACCGGAGAAATGCTCGCTATGTCCGGTAAACAATATGTAGTAGATAATGAAACGAAAAAAACAGAAGTTAGAGATTTTGCATTAGGAAACATGACTACTTCTTATTCAATGGGATCTGTTGTAAAAGCCGCAACCGTATTAACCGGGTATCAAACAGGGGCAATCGTACCAGGGCAAAGCCTATATGACCAACCATTAAAGTTTAAAGGTACACAAGTAAAAAAATCATGGAACACAGTTGGTTTTGGCTCAATAAATGATTTATATGCGTTAAAAAGATCTTCGAACGTCTATATGTTCTTGACAGCGATGAAGCTTGGCGGGCAACAAACGTACGTTCCAAATGGCCCGTTAAGTATTGATAAAGTCGCAGCCATCAATACATTCCGAAAAAACTTTGCTCAATTTGGATTAGGCGTTAGGACGGGCATTGACCTACCGGGTGAACAGACTGGGTACGGCGGTGGACAAATACCACCAGATGCCGGTAAAGTTTTGGACTATGCAATAGGGCAATATGACACCTATACACCACTGCAACTCGTTCAGTATATTTCAACCATTGCCAATGGCGGTTTTCGGGTCCAGCCACATCTCGTAAAAGAAATTCGGAAGCCTACTAATAAGGCTGATGAATTGGGTCCTATCCTTGAAGAAATGAAACCAACAGTCTTAAATAAAATTGATATGAAAGACTCTTGGATTAACCATGTTCAAGAGGGCTTAAGACTTGTCGTCAACGATCCACAGGGCACCGGATACGGGTCCATCAAAAATAAACAATATAAGATAGCAGGGAAAACGGGAACAGCACAAGCATTATACGATGGCCCTTTAGGCGGCCACCCCATGCTATGGAACGTAACGTTTGTAGGATATGCTCCATACGACAATCCTGAAATTGCCGTATCCGTTGTTGTTCCTTGGTCAACTACTGATCAAACACATACTAATTTAGAAATTGCTGATGAAATTTTTAAAGCCTATTTTGATTTAAAAAAAGCTCGATTAAATCAAGGAGAAGATACTACTCAGAATGGGGAAATAAATAACTCTGCTGAAGGAAATGGGGCACAATAAGTTAAAAGAGCTAGGTGTGTCCTAGCTCTTTTCATTTGCCTTAATCAATAGCTTCCGGACGATTGTAAAATAACTCCTTGCAATCAGTTGAATACTTCATTGACGAAATGACAGATTCTAATGGTTTGCTGTACACATATGGATAATCCTCTTCTCCTAATTCCGTTCGGATGGGGTAGGCTAGTCTTTCGGGACTGATGCTAAATTCAGATTGTACCCCAGGCTTATTTCCTCTTGGATCAATTCGAAACCACGTATAGAGTTCATGAAAATAGACAGCATTTAATCCGTGCAGTGCATATCCTGATTCAGGTGTTCCCCTCCGTGTTACCCGCTGATAGCAAAAGCCTGTGGGAATGCCCATTCCTCTTAACAAGGCTGCAAGTAAATGTGATTTGGCAAAACAAATCCCTTCTGTTTGCTCGAGTGTTTCAGAAGCCCTGATGGTAATTTTAGTACTCTCCTTGTCAAAAGAATGCTGAATATCATCTCGGACAAACTGAAACGCTAATTGTGCACAATCATGCTTGTTTTTACCAATCCGCCGAAGCTCTTCAATTTTTTCACGAATAACCGGATGATGGAAGTCGATCATCTCGGTTTCTTCTAAATATGCCGCCATATTGCTTGAGCCGATAATTAGTTCCATTCAAACCACCCCGTTTATGATAATTAAGCTCATTATAAAAGCTTAGGGGGGAAAGTTCCGTGATCTAAATCAAGAATTCTTTTTCAGTAGGGGTTCCACTTTTTTATTAATCAGTGAATTCCCTACTAAAAATAGTGCAATACCAATGACCACGGACCAAATGCCAAGGCTGCTTAAATAAATATTTCCAGTAAATATAATCAACACCAGCCAGCCGAGTTTAAGAAACCAATAGAGAAAGTACATGAAATTCGCCCTCTCGAAAAGTAGATTTACTCCTATAATCACCTATATCAAGTAAGATTTCAAAGTATTCGCCCTTTCGCATATCCAATCCAATAAGTGTAAATAATAACATTGGCTCAAAAATTTGGTAGCCGGAGGGATTCTATATGGAACACCAGCATGTACACTTAACATCTTCCGAGATCGCATGCCTGTGGACTGCCTATTTGAATGACAGTATGTCCAAATGTGTCTTAACTTTTATGATAAACCATATCCAAGATACCGATATAAAACCTGTAATTCAATTTGCACTGAATATTTCAACGGATCACTTGAATTTTTTACATACTTTATTTGAAAAAGAACAGTTTGCTTATCCAAACGGTTTTACTGATAGTGACGTGAATGTAAATGCTCCATGGCTCTTTACAGACACGTTTTGTTTATCCTATGTAAATCATATGGCAAAAGTCGGAATGCTTGCGTATGGCGGATTTCTTGCTATGAGTACGCGGACTGACATTCGTGCTTATTTTACAGAGGAGTTAAAAAAAATAACCACACTATATAATCAAGCATTGGATATTGGACTTCAAAAGGGGGTAGTTGCAAGGCACCCTTACATTGAAGTTCCGAAAGAAACCGATTATGTTGATAGCAAAAAATATTTAAGTGGTTTAAATCCTTTTAGCAAAAAACGTCCTTTAAATGCCGTTGAAATATCTCATTTGTATATGAATACCGTGACCAATGCGATTGGGGTGAAATTATGTCTTGCCTTCGCGCAAACCTCTCCCACTAAAGAAGTACAAGAATTTATGCTAAGAGGAAAAGAAATTTCACAAAAACACATTCAAATATTTGTATCTACCTTACTAGATAACAATATTGAAACGCCCAATTTACCTGATTTATCAATTAGCCATTCAACCAGCCAAACCTTTTCTGATAAATTGCTTATGTTTCATATGTCGCTCTTAAGTGCCTCTGGGACAGGGAATTATGCAACGGCTGCCGCTGCAAGCCAAAGAACAGATTTAGCCTTGAATTATGAACGTTTATCAATTGAAATTGCCCAATTTGCTAAAAGCGGTGCTGACATTATGATCAAGAACAACTGGCTTGAGCAACCCCCGGGAACCAAAGACAGAATAGAATTAGCGAAAAAGAAAGAAGGTTGACCCTTCTTTCTTTTTCAATATCGTCGATGCTGACCGCCACATGTAAATGTTGTCTTTACCTTCATAAAGTCATGCATTAACGCCGCTTTTCTTCCTTTATCCGTAAATCTATTTTTCCTCACACGTAGACACTCGATAAATTCTGCATCACACTGACAAGGGGAGATTCCCCGACTAAGGCAGCGATCATGTCTCTGGCAGCAGGCATCTACATCATTAATAGGTGCCCCTGGCCCACTGCAGCCAGGACCACACCATCGATACCCCGGAAAAATACACAATGCAAAAGGACTTTTTCTCCTTCGATTATGCAAAACAACCACCTCCCTAAATAAAATTCCTCTTACTACTAAAATATGAAATCCAAATCAAATTGCATTGGCAAAACCCCCAACCCCATGTCCAATAAAACTAATTTATTAATATAGAAATAATTGAAACATGAGAAAGGGTGTCAGGCACCACATGGTGCCTGACACCCTTTCCCTTTTATCACCTTATTAACCTGTTTCTTTGTTGCTTTTTAGTTGGTCATAGATTTTTTGATAGGCGGCGGCTTCTTTTGGTAATCCTTTACTTTGGTACATTTTGCTGATTTTTCGTACTGGTGAAGGATTTTGTGGCTGAAGTTCCATTTCCCAGTAGAAGCAGTCAATGGCCTTATCGAATTGTTTAAATTCCGCATAGTAATCACCTAATTCCATCATGCGATCAGGATCTTCCACTAATTCAACCATTTCATTAATTTTTTTCAGCACCTCAGATACCGGATAAAGCCTCCCAATAGCTAAAAGTTTATTGTGAACCTCTGAAAGATCATGTTCGTTAAGCATATTGACCGCCAAGTGAAAAATCTTATCTTCCAATTGCTTGGTATTTTCCGTGTGGGAGAGGTGTGCCAACAAAGGAGCAAATTCGTCAAAGTGTGATAAAACGAAATTGGCATCGCACTTTTCCCAAATGATTTCGAGGGTATCATCATAGGAAGACGGCAGATCGTGAATAAATTTGAATAGGCATATGGCTGCTTGCTCAACATTTCCTTCTTGAATCATCTTTTCCAAAATCACTTTTGAATCAGGTAACACTCGGAACGGATTGATGTTTACCATACCTAAAATGAGCATCCATTCCTCCATAGGGATAAAGTCGGTCGCAATATCCGTATACTTCTTAATGGTTTGAAGGTCTTGAGGCCGATTCACATGTTCCAGCCATAGTAATAACGCAGTTAAATGATCTTGTTTACATAAGATGTCTTCTAAGATCATTCGTTCATTTGAAGAAGATCGATTTTTGAAACAGTTTAATTCTACAAAGAAGGGATCCTTTTGAAAAATGGTTGGGTAGTCTAAGGAATGGTAAAAGTTGTGGTAGGAATTGAATTCGTGTGAATCCAGTCGTTCCTTGGCAGATGTTAAGGAAGGTGCAAAATCGCATAAAATTCGGATAACCTGATAGGCTTTCATAAATTTCCCGTTTCTTCTAAGGTGAAAGAAAATCTTATCAATCATTTCGATTATCCATGCTTTTTCGAAAAAAGAATCGAGAGTTGTGGTAATGTAGGCTACTTCCTGTAAAGAAAAATGAAGCTGTAATTGGGAGAAAAGTTTATGTTTATTTGGTAAAGAAACGAATTGCTGAGGGATTAAGGCGGTTAAGATGGGATTAGAAGATTCTATGACAATGCCTTCAAGCAGCGCTTTATGAATAAATGTGCCTTCTTCTATTTGATCAAGTATAGCTCCGAAAACAAGTGAGTTTTTATAGTAAATTAGATAGTATTTTTCACTTTCTCCGGTTACAACCTCAATTACCTTACTTCTGGCAAAAATGGCCGCTCGAATGACCTGTCCTTTTATGGCATGCTTTTTATTCTTAATGGAAATTTCCGTTGGCATCATCAATTCTTTATTCATTTTCCTATTGCCTCCCGTCAATTTTGTACTCTTGTTAGGTTTATTATAACATATGTCAGTTATGTGGAATGCGGATCATCAACTATTGCATGGTGTTTATCGAAATGGTAAAAGGTATGGCAGATTATATGCCATACCTTCTGTTGCTAAAATGGTTTTAGAATCATAAGAGCAATGATGATTAGAAAAATTACATTTTCAAGGTTTTCGAATTGAAACAAAACCTTTGATAATTGCCAATACTCTTCAGGAATATCTTCACCTTTATGGGCGGCCAATAGTTCTTTAACCGGTTTTGACCTTGGCGAAAGGACCAGAGGGCCAATTGCGAGCGCTGCCAAAAAGAGTACAAGGCTCGTTACATACCATCCCATACGAAATAGGACGGGATTTAAAATACCCATGGTCAAACCTGTGACAAGTAAAAGCGTGCCGCCAACCATCACAAATATATGTAATTTATGCCTAATTTTATATGAATGTCTTAATTCGGTCATTGTTTTTCCCGATTTGACCACAGTCGTTAAAATAAATCCTGGCCCCATTCCCAGTATAGCTGAAAATATATGTATGAACACTACGACTTTGTAAAATGAAATCACTGTGCCAACCTCCATTATCTGCTTGCTCCCATTTTACCATAAACAATGTGACTACAATGTGATATCTTGCTCAGCGATAAAGTTTTATAGACTTTCCGCCATCAATTTCTCACATTTAAAATGGTATAATGGAAGTAAACTAGGACTTTCTGTGCGCCTAAAAGGGGGCAGCTACTATCAATAAATTCTTTAAATTCATCTATATTTTTATAGGATTTCTAGCACTCGGTCTTGGCATTTTGGGAATCATTTTGCCCTTATTACCCACCACCCCACTCTTACTTTTAGCATCATTCTGCTTTGTGAAAGGGTCCGAGCGTTTTGAACACTGGTTCAAAGGAACAACCATCTACAAGCGTCATTTGGAAAACTTCGTAAGAGAGCGTGCGATGACCTTACAGCAGAAATTAACCATTCTCCTATTTGCCGACGTCATGATCGCTATTGCCTTCTTCTTTCTCGATCGGACTATTTTGCGGATTATGCTATTGCTAATTGTGGCCAATAAATACTATTATTTTATTTTTAAAATTAAAACAATCCAGGTTGGCAAGGCCAGCCAGAATAATTCAAAATAAAGATGGCACCATCCATACCGTTGGATAGTGCCAGGTTGTGATCTACTTTAGATCAAGAACCATATATTCATCATCGTAATAAACACCGTCTACGATAAGTGCCCTTTCCTCTACTCCGAATGTTTTAAAACCTAGCTTTTGATAAAGCCTCTTTGCCTTTTGATTACTTGCAATGACACCCAGGTTTATTTTTTCAATCGTTTTGATCTCTTTCGCTTTATTAATTGCTTCTATCATTAACGCCTTCCCTATCCCTAGACCCTGTTTCCTTGGGGTGACATACATGGCAAAAATATTTGCCCGATGTCTTATTTTCTTCCGGTCTTCCTGCAGTAATGTTACAACTCCAATCAGTTCATCATTCTCAAATGCTCCAAACGTGTAGTTTCCGTTTGTGGAAAAATTACGGGCAGTTTGTTCCACTGCATCTTCCCTTATTACAGATTCTTCATAGCTTGTTAAAAATGCCTCCGGATTTTCCTTTAATGCTTCTAAACGTAACACCCAGTAGCTTTCGGCATCTGATGGGTTTAGTAATCTAATATCCATGGCATGATCCCCTTTTGTACTATTCGTTTTAAACAACACTAGATTCTTTATTCTGACGAAGGGCATTTATCGGAAAATCCAATTTCTCATTTCTTTCGTGATCTAATTTGGACCATTCCTATTTACTTTCAAAAAACTACTATTGGAGAGCCTGATAGGCTGAGTTGTTCTTTAAGATATCTACTATGTTATGGACTAACTCCGTCATTTCTGTCCCATCCGTACTCTTATCACATTCCGACCATTTAAAATGGCGGATCCCGTCATTAATCCAAATCGTCAATTCATAGCCTTCAAATGTTTTTTGCGTACATTTGGTTGAAAGCCTTTTGTCACCTAAGTAATTAGAAAGAATCATCTGTTTGTAAATTTGGTTCAGTTCTTCTTTTGAAAACTGAAAATCATCTATGACGGTGGTATTGCCATTTGATAAGTTCTTAATAACTTCTTGATTTTTGGTATCGATTTTGTTTTTCAAACCTACACCATACTTTAGCTCAAAGGCAAAAAGATCTTGTTTCTCAGCATCGTGGGAAATGGTTAGTAAATCACTTATTTCTGGACATTCTTCTAAAGTATATTGTGTTTCCGTATTGGATTCCTGCTTTCGAATCCCTTTACAGACGTAGCTTCTAACCTCTCCCCCGCCAAACTTATCCTTTGTTGAGTCTATTTTAACTGCTATCTTGGTCCCATCAAATTCTAAGTCTTGAAAAATCGGATCCCCTTCAATTGTATATTGAGTAAGTCGGATCATATCCTTTTTTCCGTTCTGTGCATTTTTCACAAAAAGGTCTAAACGATCAATATTTTCCAAACCTCCATGAATATTGACCACTTCGTTTTTAGTTGGTTTTTTAGGGTAATCAAATGAATTGGATTTCGCTGATTGGCAGCCAGTGATAAACGTACAGAGCAATATAATAAATACCATTAGGTTTGTTCTTTTTAACATACTACTCACTTCCTTTTAATAGAAGAGACGAGATAATCCTTAAGAACGTTTCTTGACCATTAGTTATCACTAAATTTATCCATAAATTCCTGTACCTGTTCAATTACCCGTTTTATGGTTTCTATTGATGCTAAAATATCACCTTTTATCTCTAACCCATGATCAGCATTTGGAATCACAACAGTATGAACAAGATTATTATTTTTCAATGAAGAAATCCTCTCTTCAATAAAATGATGATCCTGATCCCCAATCACACACAGTGAAGGTTGGTCGGTTTTTAATAGTGCATGGTATACTTGATCATCTTTAATAAGTGGTGTCAGCCAAATGCCAATTGACTTATTCGTGAAGTCTTTCTTTACCCATTCTAAGGCCATCGGAATTGTTCCAATTGATTTACTCAACAGGAAACAATGTTCATAAGAAGTTTCTCTTAGAACTTCTTCAACAACCGCCTTCACATCTTCATACATCCAATGATTTTGTTCTTCTTTCTTAAGCTTTCTAAACCGCTCATCTTTTGCAAATTGATAATTAATCTGTAGAACATCAATGTTTTGATTCAAGCACATGCCAGTCGCATAATGGAACAACGGCCGCTGAGTGGAATAGCCAAGTCCTGGAAGCATGATACAGATTCCATTAGAGGGCTCGTTACTACGAACCCACGTAAAGGGAATTGTTGAATATTCATTTCTAACCACATGGTTTTCAATAACTTGATACATTTCATTCACCTCACTGATTGGAATACTATTACGTATTAAATTCATAAGTTTGGACCGAAAATGACATGATAAAAATAAAAGCAAAGAGGGTAATGACTTGAAAAAACTGCTAACTGGTTTGTTTGCCACTATTGTCTTTTTCTCTGTGAGCATACAACCACCCATAAAAATAAATACTGTCAATGCACAACGTAAGCCGATTCCCCCATATGCGAAGTTTGGAACCATCGCAATGGAGAAAACCCATGAAAAATATCCGAATGCTAAAATCATTGACTATCTTCATATTGGGAGAGTCACCGGCTCACAATCCTCAACTGAAAAATTCAAACTCTGGCTAAAAGATAACGGAAAAGAATTCGGCGTTTTTGTAAATATTGAATTTAACAATGTAACTGGAAAAGTCAATAAGATTTCATTCAAGGAGACCTCAAGATAAACATAAGGTAGTCGTTTTCGAAAGGAGCATATTTTCAAATGTTCCTTTCGAAAACGACACTTATCCTACTACAAACTTCCAATCCATCCCCATTTCCCCAATATAACTATGTAAAATATGCCACTTTTCACAATTTTACCATTTACCTCTTTTTATTCCTATCCACTATTTTTGATAAGAATGCGTACCTGCCAAGTACGAAAGACGGTTCCAATATGAACATGAATAAAAATATAGACCGTTATGTAACACCTTGGTTCATCTGAACGTTTTTATTATTGTTAGCAACTTGGCAGAGAAAGTAGGTGCACAAACTATGCCTGACAACAAGAATTCACAACATGAGAACCAAGGAAACATGGCTTCCATCGAAGAAATATGCCACGCAACGTGGGAACCGGTTTACCGATACATCTATTATAAAGTTCAAAATCGGGAGGAAGCAGAAGATATCACGCAAGAAACCTTTGTAAAGGCCATTTCTTATTTAAAAAGGGGAAACGTTCATCCCGATAAATATATTGGTTTTTTAAAAACAGTCGCCCTTAATGTGCTTCGCGACTTATGGCGGAAGAAAAAACGCAGGGGCCCATCCGTTGATATTGATGTATTTCAACCAGTAGAAAATGCTGTTCCCGATCTTTCAGAAGAGAGTACACAGCGGATGATCATTGAAAATGCACTTATTCAGCTTAATAAGCTTAATGAAGAACAACGAACTGTGATTGAACTTCGGATTATCAAAGGCTTCTCGACAGCTGAAACTGCCAGAATCATGAATAAAAAGGAAGTGACCATTCGTGTTATGCAGCATCGGGCATTACAGGCTCTTGCCAACATCCTTAAAAATAAATAGATTGGGGGGACATTTCGATGGAGCAAAGTGAACGAAAATTATCCAATTTTATTGATCGTTTAAATGAGGAACAAAAGCCGGATGAAGATGAACGTTCAACCGATTCCGAAGAATTAAAAGAGCTTTTTCAAACAGTCAGAATGGTCCGAAGCCTAAAGGAGCCAGCTATGCCAACACCTGGCTTTCAAATGAAATTAACAAAGGCTGTTGAGGAGAAAGTTTCCCAAAAGAAACCGGGCAAACATAAAAAATGGGCATGGTTTACTGGCATTGCCAGCATCGCGGCACTTATGGCACTTATCATCAATTTCGCTTTACCCACTGGTCACACAAATATCGTGAATGCCATGGCTGCTGCCTTTCAGGATGTTAAAGCCTATTATGGCATAATGGAAATAGCAGAAACAAATGCTTCAGGTGAATCTACCACCCAAGCAATGTTGGAGGTTTGGGCGGATCAAGATGGGCATTATTACCTTAAAGGGCTTAAAGGTCCAAATAAAGATATTATCACTATTAACAACGGGCAAAAGAAGTGGCAGCTGCAAACGAAAGAAAGGGAAGTCCACTTATTCCCAGCTTTTCCGGATGCCTATCATTTTATCTTTGAACTGGGAAATGAAATAAACGAAACAAAGAATGCCTTGTCAACTAAGGTTATGGGCGAAGAAACCATTGCCGGAAGGAAGGCTTCTATTGTGGAGGTTACCCCTAGAGGCGGCTCACCATATAAAATATGGATTGATAAAGAAACGAATCTGCCCTTGCAGAAGCAAACGGCGATGCAAAAGTCTATTCAATACAAAGTAACCTATACAAAGATGTACTTCAGCGAGTCAATCCCTAAAGAACTCCTAGCTTATCATCTGCCAGAGGACTTTAAGGTAATTGACATAAATCCTGAGCAAGTTGTAAACGAGCTAAACGAAATCAAGGCAGCTGTTGGCTTTATACCGAAACAACTAGAAACCATCCCTACTGGATACTTTCAGGACCACATGGCTGTGATTCCTGCACAACAAATTGTAAAGACGTATTACAGCTCAAAGGATAAGGCAAATACGATTATCCTTGTACAAGGAAAAGCGAGCGGCAAGTTTAAACCAGCCCCTACGTCCATTTTAGGAAAACTCAATAATGGTGAAGCTGAAATTCAGTCACCGATTCAGGAAGATGTAGGAGTTCTGGGAGGTGGCGGTCTTTATGCAGGTATAACGGATGTAAGCTCAATACGTTGGCAGATGGACGGCTATGAATTTGCAGTAGTTGGGGATGTTCCTTTAGAAGAGCTAGTTTCGTGGACAAAAAACATAACCAGTAGTTCCTTAGAAATACCAACTGTTGAAGGGCAAATGCATCCGCAGGTTGAAGTTCCATATGACTTAGCCGTTGAGGAAAATGACCAAAAAAGCGTAGATGCCGGAAGCTCTCCATGGAAACTCGACCCAGTATTTAGCGCCCAGATATTTGTCAGCCTTAAGATGTCCCCTAATGGGATTACTGGTGAGTACCCGATAACCATTGAGGAGCTTAAAGTAAGCCAAAATAATGGAAAAGAGGCCGTCATAGAGGTAAGTGGTGACAAAACACCGATTAAGAAAGTCTACCTAAAACGGATAGTAAGACAAGACTCCACAGGAATTTGGACCATCGTTGGATACGACCCGAAATAACAATATAGAAGTATGAATAAAGGTGTCAGGCACCATGTGAAAACATGGTGCCTGACACCTTTTACAAGTTTTTCATAGTGTATGGGGGATTTTTCTTAATGAAGTATTTTGAGAAATTTAATGGAGTTTGGGCTCCACTGGTATATGTTTGTGGCTTGCCTTATTAGTGGCAAACTTTTCGGGATTTGAATTATTGGTGAGTAGTTTGTATGCATCCCACTGTGACATGAAAGGTTGAATCTGATGCTCTGAAACGACGATTCCCTTCTTTTCTAAGTGTTTAAAAATGCTTTCAGTCATTCTTCTCTACCCCTTTCTTGATTTCAATAAGACATTCTTGATGAAAAAAATCATGAGGTCTCCTTGGTATTATTATATCAGTTCCTTCAGTAAATTGTAAGCGTTTTCAAAACATTTAGGCTTTTAAAAATATTCCTCAACAAATGGGATTTTATCTACCTCCTCATCGTCCCTTAAATCAAGGGATACTTGGTGCTCCGAGGGTTAAACTATAAGAGGTTACACCCTAAAAGAAGGCGGTGATTGCATGTCGGAGTTTGTGGAATCCATCGATTATGAAACAGGCACTTCCATTCAGACGTTCAACATAATTGAAGCGAAAAAAAATCCTGAAGGTTATGAGGTACTTTTAGAACTCGATCTAGAAAGCGGATATGCACTGGAAGGTGTTAAGATGAACATCACCAATGAGGATTTCGTAGCATACGAAACGAATGATATTCAAGAAGTGGTTAAATATGCTTTAGGATTCTTTGAGCAAACATAGGGAGAAATACAAATGAAAAAGGCAGACGGCAGTTCGCTAAGGAAACCGTTAAAAAGTACTGTGATTCGGAACCAAGAGGAACAAACAGTAAAGGAAAAATACAATAGTAAAGATGATGATCGAGCCTGGGAAGATGACCGCCTTTAAAGGAGGCATCTTCCGTTCACTTTTGATTGATGGTCACATTGGGTTCGCTTATTCATTTGGCCCATATACCCGACTACGGATATCTGGGGCACCAGGATCTTGCTTTTCTATTCGCTTTACTAAAGTATCCCTCATTCCCGGGGCAAGCAAATGACATTCAGAGAGTGCTGCCATTTCAGGAAAGTTCTGTTGCCTCCCATGGATCACTTGATTTACTTTTTGAATAGTCCATTGCGGATATGGTCGGTTGAGTAAAGTACATGATTGCCCCGCCTCCACTGATCCTTCTTGTAGAACGCGAAAATACCAGCCTGTTTTTCCTGTATTTTGCAATAGCAACGCTAGGTTTTTCACTTTAAAACGGCGTGCCGGTTTCCAGCAAGGCTGTCTAGGCTGCGAAACTTGAATAACAGCCTCACCAATTTGAAAGGTATCACCAATCGCAATGGTTTCCTCTGTTATATGTTCAAAAACCAAGTTTTCCCCCATACCGCCAGCGGATATCTCGGAATTCCCCAATTCCTTTTGCCAGTAAAAATAATTTTCAAGCGGATAGGCGAACACTGCCTTCTCAGGGCCACCATGGTGCTCTAAATCACTCTGCCCATCCCCTGTTAGACCCGTTTTGCCAACCCAGATGGGCCCTTCGACAGGGTCTTTAAAAATTGCACTTGTCCATTCCCGCTCCATTGGATTGACTGCCTCATTACTACCGAGTGTTTTTGGTAGCCCAACAAATACCTGCTTCAATAAAATTGCCATTTTGTTTCCTCCTAAACATTATAACCAACACAACCATCCCTTTTCTTTGTGCTGGTTATAACTCCATTTCCCTTTGCCGAATTCCTTTTTATTCAATTCGGCAAAGGGGATTTACATCCCTTCTTGCGCTTATGTCTTTTTAAATTCCACAGAAAAAACCTTGCTAGCGTAATGGGCAAGGTTTCCTGATTGACTATACTTAATGCTATCATTTTGATCCATTTCCCGCATATTTCCTTACAGCTTTCCTCCAAACCAAAAAGCCATATTCCATTGTCGATAATGTCAGGCCCAGCCAGGTAAATAAACACGAACCAGGATAAATTTCATATGTAGAAGGTTGAATTTTTCCAATCGTTTCCATTCTCTGAGTTTCTAAACTTCTTTCGACCTTTCGAGCTGTAATCACCTGCTCTTCTACTGGCTCATCTGTCTGCTGAGAAATTTCCTTCTCATTTTTTTCAAAAGGTTCCTCACTGGGCACCACTACTGCCATTGACCTCATCGCCTCTGTTATCACCTTCGCGATTTCATCCTTTGAAAAAACCTTAATTGAAATCCAACCACGTGGATCAACTTCGTACCCATATTTCTCAATGATTTCTGCTGACATATACTTACCATTTACGTAGCCATTTCCACTTGGATGTAATTGTGTTGCCAACACTTGTCCCTTTTGATGACTCTCAGGATAAACAAAGCTTACTCTTCCATTACTAATTTTCTTTTCTTTTAGTTTAAATGAATGAAAAATAGCCCTTTTTTCCTCAAAAGATAACACTTGAATGACTCCCTTCCAATTTTCCAAGGATAAGTTTTCCACTGTTACCTTAATTATACCAGATACTACTTCCCAACAATGGGGTAATCAAAAATAGCCTTATAAATTCAACATTTAACAAGGCATATTTTGGAGAAATTAGTAATACAAGTTGCACGAGCAAGATGAATATATTATTCTATATACATAGAGATTCTACATATATAGAATATTTATATAAGGAGAACAAACAATGGAGAATGAATTAGTTAGAGTTTTTGATAGCCAGCAGAATCCTATTGGGGTAGCAACTAGGGAGGACGTACATCGACAAGGTCTTTGGCATGAATCCTTTCATTGCTGGATTGTTAGCCGTGAAGAGGAAATTGATTATCTTTATCTTCAGCTTCGCTGTGACCAAAAAAAAGACCATCCGAATCTTTTCGATATTACATCTGCTGGACACCTATTAGCCCATGAGACGGCAGCAGATGGCATCAGAGAGATCGAAGAAGAGTTAGGAATTGATGTTACTTTTTCAGAGCTACTACCATTAGGAATCGTCCATTATTGTGTCAACCATGAGGGCTTACTTGATAATGAATTCGCACATACATTTTTATATAAACGGAATCTGGCTTTTGATGAATTTTGCTTACAAAAAGAAGAAGTTTCGGGCATCATCAAAGTAAACTTTTCTGACTTTATTGATCTTTGGTCAGGTGTTAAACAAGAAATAAATATTAAAGGATTTAAGATCAAACCTAACGGGGAAAAGCTGCATATCGACAGAATGGCAAAAAAAGATGAATTTGTTCCACATGGGATTTCATTTTATGAAATGATCATCCAATTGATTAAAGAAAAACTGGATTGACGAAGCTAACCTGCCATGCAGTGAGGCAAAATGGCGAACAGTACATGACACTGTTCGCCAGATTTAGCCTACCGGCTTTTTTTACATTAACGCTCTTTCTGCCCCGGCATAAGCCACTTCCATGAGTGCTTCAATAAGTGCATGGAAATCCAAAATAATAGTAACGCATCAATGGTGTGCAACGCTCGGAGGGATCCAGAAAAATCTCGAATGGTCAGGTGCTGCAAGGATGTAAGGACAAATAGACCAAGGGGCAACCAGCGAAGACCTCCACGAATTTTACCAAAAAATGATAATAGAAACATCAGAATGACTCCGAACTCAAAATAATTCGCGAATACTCGATGTAGCTGCCAATTATCTGAATCTACCAATAGCCCCAATCCTGCAAAAAATACTTGCAGGATAATACATACCACATAACCTGCCGCTAGCGTTCCATAGAAAAACCTACCTATACGCACGCGCGTTGATCCCATTCCTTCTTCACTACTTTTCATATTGTTCCTCTTTTTCTTATTTTCTACCACGTTTTTTCTCCTCTTCCTTTTCTAGCATTATCTGAATTTCATTTCTGTTTTCCGCGTTCCCCACGGTTTGAAAACCGAAATCACGAAAATCGAACAAAGTGATAGGATCTGTAGGATGATTCCAATCCAGAGCTGCCACTTGTTTACCGTAAACGCAGGATTTAATAGAGCACCTAACCCATCGTTGGTTGTCAGCGTAACCGCATTTAGCGTCAAAAAATACATGGCGATAGGTCCAAGGATGATAGAGAGGAGCGTTAAGCCCTCTTTGACGATTATCCAGTAAAATTTGAACAAACCCCATTGGGTCAGCACAGAAAGTAAAACTCCTGTTACTACAGTGCCAATTGTGGATGCACGTACAGATGTCTTTGCAAGCACATGCATGCTGGTATAACACGCTTTCAGTACACCATTATCATCCGTGGTGGCAGCAGTGATACTTAGTATCAGGAAAACGAATGCCACTCCCAGCATAATCGCGGAAAATAAAAGATGTAAAATCAGCAGCCATTTTCTTTTAGTAAGACTAAGCCTTCTCATACCTTAGATCTCCTTTCTACAAAACTATATCTCTTATTAATGTTAATAGATGTCTCTAAATGGACTCTAAACCAAATCTAAAAAAAGTATAAAAAAATCAAGGGTAAAAAAGCGGCCTACACTGAAATGTGTATAGGTCGCTTAAAAACTCCATATAGTATATCTCCATCACCACTACACATTAAAGCGATACCTAACACCCCAAATCGTCTCAATATATTGCGGCTTTGAGGGGTCGGCTTCAATTTTTTCACGTAGTTTGCCAATAAAGACGGTTACCGTGGCATTGTCCCCCATGGAATCCAGTCCCCAGATTTTTTCAAACAGCTCGTCTTTGCTAAACACCCTGTTTGGATGAATAGCTAAAAATAGCAGCAGGTCAAACTCTTTCGAGGTAAATGGACTTTCCCTTTCATTGACAAATACTTTTCGAGATAACTTATCAATGCGAATGCCCCGGATCTGCACCTCGTCTTTTTGTCTAACCTGGTTATCTGTCATTAATCGGTCATACCGTGCAAGATGTGCTTTAACCCTTGCCACGAGTTCCCCGACACTGAAAGGCTTCGTCATATAATCGTCTGCACCGAGTCCCAGACCGCGTATTTTATCGATTTCTTCCTTTTTAGCAGAAACCATTAAAATAGGTATGTTTTTCTTCAAGCGAACCTGCTTGCAGATTTCAAATCCGTCCGTTTTCGGAAGCATAAGATCGAGAATGATTAAGTCATATTCCTCTTCCAAAGCTTTTTTAGTCCAAGATCCCCCGTTATGGCAAGTTCAACCTCAAAGCCGCTTGCTTCTAAATAATCCTTTTCCACTTCTACTATTACCTGGTCGTCTTCGATGATTAAAATTCGTTTCACTTTTACTCACCCACCTTATCGGTCCTTGGCAGCATAAAATAAATGCTTGTCCCTTCCCCAGCTCGACTTTCAGCCCATACACGACCGTCTTGCCCTTCAACAATTTGTTTGACTATCGCGAGTCCAAGTCCGGATCCTCCTGATTCTGTATTCCTTGATGGATCTGCCCGGTAAAAACGATCAAAAATATGGGGTAATTCTTCACGATCCATTCCTAACCCGTTATCTCGGATGTGAACCGTTGCTACTTCCTCATGATCGAATAATTCAACCTTTATTTCCTTTTGATCCTTGTTCATGTATTTTAAACTGTTGCCAATGATATTCATCATCACTCTTCTTAGTTTTTCCCGATCGGCCATAACAAGCACTGGCGTTACGTTATTAGGGAAGAACGTAAGATTAATTTCTTCCATTCGAGGGTCAAGACGCAGTTCTTCCACACAATCCTGCAAAAACACGGAAAGATCCATCACCTCCAAATGGAATGGCAGCCCCTGTAACAAGCTTTTTCCCATTATCCGTAATGGTCAAATCAACATTTGTTGTTATGCTTGTTTTTGCCTTCATATTTTTCAGTGCTGTTTTGTACGCATCATATCCATTTGTGTTCGCCATTGCGGAAAAACCGCTTACCAAAAGTAGTACCGCCCCGATTCCTAATCCTGTTCCCGCTGTTATCCATTTCTTCTTCATCGGTAAACCTCCTAGATTAATCATGATAAAGCCTTTGGATACCTCTGCCCTCGAGTCAGGCTTGCCTAAGCTCTCTGTCATTCATCATACCTCCCATGTCTAAACCGCCACTAAAGCAATTCTAAAAAAAGTATAAAATCCACCAGAAAGATGATAAAAAAAAGCCGCCATTAAAGGGGCATCCCTTTAATGGCAGCTTGACTACGAACGATTTCAATCAAATCGATATAATACATCCTTACTATTCCTAGGCTCGGAACAAATACAGCCCAAATCCCAGTGTATCTCTGCCCCATTTCAAATAAGTTCGTCTCCATGCTCGGATTCGTTCCAACATGGCGTCATGATCCGGATCGTTGGGATTTTCGTGACAATAATTTTCGATTGAGGAAGAATAAAGCCATTCGTAGTCATCCCAATCATCCTCATTTGCTACATAGGACCATAGCGGAACGAACCCTAATTCTTCCCCCGTTCTCACATTCTCGGCATGACTTTTCAATTCAGACTCCTCCGCACCGCCGAGAGCTTGCAAATAATCAGCACTAGGCCGCTGTTTCCAATAACCCTCACCTATTAGAATGTAGCCGTTTTTCTTTACGAGATGCTTCATATATCGTAGTGTGGATTCTAGTCCCCCTAATGCGTGAGTGGATCCGATACACATAGCTAAATCAAATCGCTCTTTTTCACATTCCTCGACTGCCACCTTGGCATCATCGACAATAAACGCAATGTGGCCTTCAGGAATCCTGTTACTAGCATTTCGTTTGGCTTCCTCGATGGCTCCATCATACAATTCAATGGCAGTACCTGATATGTTGTACATATCTACAAGACGAATCAACAGTTCGCATTTTCCTGCGCCAATATCTATAACCTTTTCTTGCGGCTTCAATGATACCATATCGATCATTTTCATCATTTTTGCTTCATTTATGGGGTTACTAAATGCATGATGACGATGGGCAATGGCAGAAAATCTATTTCTATCCAAATAAAAAACTCCTTAATCTCTTGTAAAGTGGAATCTAATTATTTTATTATTCCATTTTAATTTATGGATTTCATTCATGCAACTTGAAAAAGTCCGCCAAATATAATTGCACCCCTTTGATTTGAAAAAGGTGATATCCCATTTATGGTAAATGAATTTTTACCATATCTAAAATATATTCTTGATAATATTCAGTAATAGTAATAGTATTATTACTATACGAAGGAGGATTATTTATGACCGGAGAGATTGCAAAAGAATATATTGCTTTGATTCCCAATCTATTTGGAAGTTTTAGCGAATTAAACAAGGATTCAGTAGGTTTAACACATATGCAGAACCATGTTATCGAGTTTATGTATATGCAACAAAAAGCATTGAACCTTAAAAATATCAGTACTGGTTTAAATATAGCAAAACAGCAATTAACAAATGTTATTAGTGATTTAGAAGCAGGTGGATATTTGGTAAAAGTTCCTGATACGAAAGACAAACGTGCTGTCTTAGTATCCCTTACACCATTGGGCAGAGAAATTGTAGAAAAGAAGTGGAAGAAGATTTATCTAAAGTTTAGTCAAAATCTGACCAAGTTAAGCGATGAAGAGCGTCTTGATTTACAGTTTGCCCTTCATAAAGTAAATGTATTACTAAAAAAAATGGAGGATGAGGTATGAGTCAAAGACAGAGAATTTCAATCATAGGTGTAGGTGTAATTATGGGTCTAGTACTAGGTTTGATTTTTAAAGATATGTATAAGTGTTTAATTACCGGAATCATCGTATCTTCAGCTATCACCGTAATGCTAAGCCAACAAGCGAAAAAAACAACCCGGGACTAATCAATTATAGGTATAGCAATGCAACGAATCGGGGAACAATCCCCCGATTCCTCCACAGGAAGCCTGTGAACATTGGACACTTTCTGTCTTGTATCATGGTTTCGGTAAACCTGGCGGATAATAGTATGGTGGAACTTTGAGCCACCCCCGTTTTTTTACCAGGGCTTTCAAAGTTGCTCCAAATGTCATATATTCTTGTAAAAGTTCAATCCAAATCAACTCAACATCTGTACGTAAAGCTTGGATTATGGCTGTTGCACAAAATGTAATACCCAAAACAATTTTAATATTAAGGCTGTTGGCAAGTTCATCCTCTGTTAACTTTACCCCTAGAGGAATTTCGGTTGGCTCTGAGATTGGTTTCGATTCACTTAATGACGGGAAAGGAACACCTTCTCCTTTCATAAAGGTCATGATCCGTTCTTTCTGTGATGTGAACATCTGTAATGCTTCCTGAAAGGCTTTCCTTAATTCAGGGTCCGTTGTACTGTTAATCCCTACTTCAGTATGGACTTGTTCGTCTGCTAATTCTGAAAGATAGGACCAGAAATCCATGACTTCACCGACATGTAATGGCGGTTTTGGTTCTTCGTCAAACAACGATTTCACAACATTTTTAACGGATTCTGTTACGTCAGGCACAATCTTCACCGTCCTTCTTTTGGTAAACCCGATGAGTAATAGGGTGGTGGAACTTTAAGCCATCCCCGTTTTTTTAACAATGACTTAAATGTAGTTAAAAATGCTATCAGTTCTTGCAAATATTCAGCCCATATTAAACCAACATCGCTACGAAGAGTTTGAGAGGAGGAAGTGGCACAATTTGAAATCGCCATCCCTACTTTTTTCTTCAGACTGTTGGCAAGTTCAATATCTGTCAACCTAACACCTAATGGAACATGATTAGGTTCTGAAATTGGTTTCGATTCACTCAATGGTGGAGAAGGAACCCCCTCCTTACGCATAAATTCGCTTAGTCGTTCTTTCTGAGATTTGAACATCGTTATGGCTTCATGAAGTGCCTTCCTCAATTCAGGGTCTGTTGTGCTATTCATTCCTGCTTCCGTCTGCACATGTGTCTCGGCTGCTAATGCTAAATAGGTCCAACATGACATGGCTTCACCAATATGTAAGGGCGATTTTGGTTCATGGTCAATAAAAGATTGCACGACACTTTTAAGTGCTTCTAATACATCTGGACACATACTACACCTTCTTTCTTTTTAATACATTTCCCTACAAGTTTTTTTATCATACAAAATTGTTGCTTTGTTGCTAAACCCTCTTCGTCCTCCACTTTATGAGTTGCTTATTATTGTTAGCAATTTTATCTCTTCAAAACCGACTTATCACTTACCATAACGGTCAGTCCTCCCCAAAAAACCCCACGATGATTACATCCTGGGGAATATTTCATAATTTGGTTTACCTTATCAATCACTCATTACTATGCTTAGGCAAATAGATCATTGTCTTAAATAAATCCCCATCAATTTGAATCAAAAATTTCCCCTGTTGTATATCAATTAGGCTTTTGGCAATGGATAGCCCTAACCCGCTGCCTTGACTGGATCTGGATTCATCGCCTCTTTTAAAACGCTCCATTAGTTCATCTGCCGAAATATTTAACTCATAAGCTGAAATATTCTTGAAGGTAACAAGGATTTCGGTACCTAAATCTTCAATATTAATATAAACCCTTGACCCTCTCAGGGCATACTTAAAGATATTGGATAATACGTTTTCAATAGACCTCCACACTAATTTTCCATCGGCGGCCACATAGCATTTATCATTAGGGTTGTTGAGCCTAAATTCCAAATCCTGCTCTTCAATTTTTTCACTTACTTCTCCCAGCCCTTGAGTGATTAACGACACAATATCAATTTTCTCAATTTGCACCGGGATATTTCCGCTCGAAGCCTTAGCAGCATCAAACAAGTCATCCGTTAAGGTTTTAAGCCTCTTTGATTTTTGATCCAACACGGCGATATATTCTTCCATCTTGGAAGGGTCCTTTTCCTTTTTCAATAAATCTACATACGTGATAATGGATGTTAACGGTGTTCGAATATCATGGGATACGTTGGTGATCAGTTCCGTTTTTAAACGCTCACTTTTTAATTCGTTATCTACTGCATTTTTCAACCCATCGGTAATGCTGTTAATATTGGCAGCCAGACTCGCAAACTCTCCCTTTCCATCTATATCAATGCTATGATGGATTTCGCCATTTTTGATTCTCTCTACTCCATCCTTTATGGCCTTAAAGGCCTTCACTTTCTTTAAGGCGAACCAGGCAGCCACCCCTATGGTGATCGGAAACATAAAAAATGTTATAGCAATCAATAGTGGATAGCCTATAACAATCAGGACTGTCTTTACTCCAACATTTCCGCTATCGTAGACATTCCTTATAAATAGGACAATTCCTTTGATAATTTGATAAATCAGGCTATGCCTAACCAGCGTTCCATTCTTAACATGCCTTACCAATGATAGAATCAATACGAAAAAAACTACGGAAAAAAGAATCGTAATGGGAGTGACCCATTTTATGATAGTTGGAAGTCCAACAAAATCAACTATCGCAACCCAAAGCGCTATAAGTCCTGCACATAACAAGAGGTTCAAATCACTATATAATTTATCGAGTGCATGAAGGTGCGCCTCTTTATCTTTAAAGGACTTTCTTCCGTTTACAAGGATCAGATAGAAAAATGTTAAGATAAATCCAGCTAGAAACCCAAGTAATCGATAGAAGTCTTTCGTAGCATTTCCTTTATTTTCTTTCCAGGCATTTATTTTCGAATGTAAGAAATCCTTAGAAAAAGCAACATAAACCTTATTGTTATCCGAGCCCATTTCATCCATTTGCATCGTAACCCAATCCAAGTATTTATTTGCTTCAATTTCTTTTGGATAGACCTCTTGATTATATCCCTCAAACACCATGTAGGATGGATAGGTTTTAAACGGTTCTTTTTCTTTCATCATACTATTTGAATATACATTTACACCATCGCTTGCATAATATACTGGATCCTTAACCTCTTGAATATTTTGCTCTAGTAAATGAAATTCTCTTACATCCTTCTTGATCAACCGATCCCTTACCTGGGCAATTTTATCGGCATTCTCCACTTTAAACTTTTCATAGTTCTCCGCTTCACTAAGATTTGGATTATAACTTTTTGAATCAACCTGAAAATTGAAATACAAGTCCTGTACTTCATTTCTTAATTCTTCCTTACTAATCGTCTCACCCTTTAAAATATTTTCTTCATTTTTATACTTCAACAGACGGGTCAGATCACTCATGAGATTATCACTTTCTCTCATAAATGACTTGCTTAGGAAGTAGTTGTCTTCAAAAACCATTCCAACATCCCCATCTGCCATGTCATCTAAATCGACAATTGCTTGTATGACACCTGTAAAACAGGCAATCATGATGATAAAGACCATCAACTTTGTTATCATTGAGTGGCTAAATTTTTTCGACCTTATATCCAATTCCCCACACCACCTTTAAATATTTTGGCTCTTTCGGATTGATTTCTATTTTCTCTCTAATTTTTCTTATATGAACGGTAACGGTATTTTCCGGGCTAAAGGCTGTTTCATTCCATACTTTCTCATAAATCTCCTCGATAGAGAACACTCTTCCTGCATTTGCTGTCAATAGTTTTAAAATCTTGTATTGTACTGGAGTAAGCTGAACCGCCTCACCATCCACGGTGATCATTTTACATTCATCATCAATCATCAGCCCACCTGTTTTAAATACATTGCTCTTGGTTTCAAGGCTCCCCAGTGTGGTATATCTCCTAAGCTGCGATTTAACCCTCGCAATTAGTTCCAAGGGATTAAAAGGTTTGGTAATATAGTCATCTGCTCCAATATTTAATCCTAATATTTTATCGTAATCCTCACTTTTGGCGGAAAGCATAATCAGTGGAATGTTATTCTCTTCCCTAATCTTCCTAGTAGCTCTTATTCCATCCATTTTCGGCATCATAATATCCATGATCACTAGATGAATCTCCTGATGGTCGATGACATCAATTGCCTCTATTCCATTAAAAGCTTTGAAAATAGAAAAACCCTCATTTTCTAAGTAAATTCCTATTGCATCAACAATTGCTTGATCATCATCACAAACCAATATATTCACTAAATCCACCCCTAAAATAAGCTAAAATGTCATGTCACTCCCCCTATTATTCGTTTTTAGCTAGGTTTTTTGCAAACATAAACAAAAGCTGGCGGGAAATTTAACGGGACATAATCAATTCTCTCCATGTGGAAGGTTTTGGAGAGTTGCTTTTTCATTTGTAAAGAATATTGAAAAGCAATGAAATAACCCCCTGGTTTTAATGAATCCAGCACTTGATTAAGTAATCTTTCACGTAGTTCCTTTGAAAAATTAAAGAAGGGTAGTCCGCTAATGACACAGTCTAATTGCTGAATATCATTGTGGCTCATTACATTTAGTAAATGAACAGCGTTCTGGTTACAAGGGTAATTCGGGAATTCTTGCTGGAGGTTCCTCCTCATTTTTTCATCCTTCTCGAACAGAAGCACAGTTGTTTTTTTAGATGCATGTGATTTTATTTCTTTTGTAATCGAACCCGTACCGGAACCAAGCTCAGCTATTGCCTCTACTTCATTCCATGCCACCGGCTGAATCATTTTTCTTGCCAAAAAACGTGAGCTTGGCCATACACTGCCGATCTCCATTGGCTTTCGGAAATAGGATTGCAAGAATAAAAAGGAATGGTGATTTTTCAAATAATCTCTCCTCACGCACGGCTAATAGCCTTTTTGTCTGATGGGATTATCTTAATGGAAAAATCTTAGAAACTAGTGGATAGATTTCTTAAGAATTTCTTAACGTTTACTAGTTGGGGTTCAAAAGGTGGAATGCGGGGCGTTGCGCAAATAGAGTAGGCGCATGAAATTATTCATGCGCCTCTCACAGATCCGTACGTGCGGGTCATCGCATACGGCTCCTCCACTTTATCCCCGTTGGGGATGTAGTTCATTGTAGATATCCAAAAGAAAAACGAGTTTGATTTCACGAAACCTTTCATTAGGAATCGCAAAATGTACATGTTGAGTCTTTGAGTTCTTCCATCTTGTCATTGAAAGACGAGGAAGTTCACCCTCCCAATTCCTTTTTCGAAGCTCCCTGTGGAGCTTTCTTATTCTCTTCCAGCTTCTTAACTGAATCATCCTAAGCCTTCTTCTAATCCATGAGTCCAATTGTTGAAACAGCTTCTTTGAAAATCCAATACCAAAGTATCTTCCCCATCCTCTGATAATCGGGTTCAACCGGCGTTTGACGAATTCCTCCAAACCTACTGTTTGGTTTCTTCTCGTTACCGTTTTGATACTTTCCTTGAATTTCTTCACTGCCTTATCTGATGGTGAATGAAAGTATCCTTTTTTGAAGATGTATCCTAAAAAGATAAACGGTTCTTCAAGGTTGTCTACGATTTTCGTCTTTTCTGGGTGTATTTTCAACCCTAACTCATCTTCAAGGAGTTTTACTACTGTTTTTAGAACTCTTTCTGCACCCTTTCGTGACTTGCAACAGATGACAAAGTCATCTGCATACCTTGTTATGCGGTGACCTCGCTCCATCATCATTTTATCTAGTGGATGAAGAAAGATATTTGCTAACAATGGACTGATTACGCCCCCCTGTGGACTCCCCTTAACATTTTGATAGTAGACACCGTTTTCAAGTATTCCTGATTTTAGGAACTGTAAAATTAGAGTTAGTACACTGCTATCTACAACTTCTTCCTTAATTAATTCAAGGAGCTTATCATGGGGGATTGAATCAAAGTAAGTTTTTATATCAGCGTCTATAACATATGTGTACCCATCTTTTAAATCCTGCCGGATTTGTTCAATCGCCATATGAGCACTGCGATTCGGACGGAATCCAAAACTACAATCTAGAAACTTCTGTTCAAAAATGGGCTCAAGAATTCTTTTAGTTGCGGCTTGGATAGTTCGGTCTCCTACTGTGGGAATACCTAACGGACGTTTTGAGCCATCAGTTTTTGGGATAAAGACTCTTCTGACTGGTTTAGCACGATATGTTTTTGAACGTAAAGATTCTTGGAGCACTCTTAAGTTGTGTTCCAATTCTTTTTCAAAATCTTTTATTGTTACCTTATCCACACCGTGAGCACCACGATTCTTCTTTACATCATAAAAAGCTTGTTCCAAGTTTTGATAGTCCCAAATTTTATCAATTAGGCTGTACCACTTGCGTTTCTTTTTAGAGCTCTCAACTACACGTAAGCTTCGTTTCCCTATAGATTCATGCATGTATTCGTTTCCTTTCCCAATAAAATATCAGCAGTATAGTTGGTTCAATTACTGATACCTATATTAGTACTACGCCCTAAACAACCTACTTTCTTTCGGTCTCGATTCTTTGGCTGTCTGCCTCATCGACTTCTGTTTAGTACATGACGAGTAAATAAGTTCGTGTTGCTTTTCTTCCATGGACAGACGGGCTTCGCATCAGTTCACTGCCTTTTGAGTCAATGTCTGCCTTACCAATTTCATGGTAAGTCACTTGTCTTTGCGGCATTTCCGACAAGCTTATTCACTACTATCCCCTGCTCTGACTTCTCACCTTCCATAGTCAATTTCTTGTCCATCGCGGCTTTGAAAAAGATTTACCACCTACGGTGGAGAAGATGAGATCTCCTTGGGTCACGTCATCGTCTTTCACTCGAAGCCAGTCCTCATAACTAATAAGATACAGAGTGGTATTGGACATTCCCACTTTTGGCAGGGTTATCCCATCTTACGAGCCAACATAGTTTCAGCCACCTGTTCCGAGTTTTGCCTTCAGGTCCTCCGCACGAAATCTCACGATACTCGCACTACCTGTCAGCTATACATTTCCGCCACAACGGCATGTTAGGGACTTTCACCCATTAGAGCGAAGCGCTGCCAAGCGCACCAAAAAAAAGTAGCCGTTAAGACTACTTTTCATTTACGCTTCATTACTTTCCGAACCTTTTATACATTTCAATCATTTCTTTCACCAATTCACTTATTGTTTCTGTACTCATTAATTGGTCTTCGGCATGCATAAAGAGTAAGGAATATTCAACTTTGTCTCCAGCGGCCTCTTTTTGAATTAGGGAAGCGTGTACTTTATGTCCTTCAACAAAATATTTCTTTGATTCTTCTATTTTTTCTTCTGCCAGAACAAAATCCCCTTCCTTTGCTGCATACAGGGCTTCCATTACCAAACTTTTTGCTGTTCCGACATGACTAATAATTTGAAAAGCGATCATCTCTAAACGTTCATCTGCCATTTTCATTCACATCCTTCTATTCGCCCAAGAATCGTAAAAGGGAATAGTAACCTTACGTTACTACTCTTTCAATTGGAATCTCAAAGACTGATTATTTAGTATCAATTAGTTTTAAGGCCTGTTCTAACACCCTTTCACCGTTCATCAATCCATAATGTTGCATATTGATTGAGTCAACCGGGATATTTTTTCCTTGTAGTTTTTTTTCAAATTGAGCTTGCATATAACGGACCTGTGGACCAAGTAATAGGACATCGATATTTTTCTTTCCCAACATACTATCAACCTCTGATTGCGGAACTGCGAAAATATCCGCTTCAATATTTTGGGCTTCGGCTGCTTTTTGCATTTTTGATACTAACAGACTTGTACTCATTCCGGCTGAACATACCAACATAATGGTTTTCATAGCTATTCCCCTCCTATATTGAAAGTGTAAATGTTGACCAAGGCTTGAGGTAATCTACTAAAAAGATGGAGTCCTTTTTAAGATGCCCGATGACATTCCGATTGCCCTCGTTTTCCATATCCTTTAATGCGACTTGAGTTTCGCCTTTGTATTGACCAAAATGATCATTACAAATTAAAATATCACCTTTTTTAATGGGTTCCGTATGATGGGCCGGAATACTTTCATCTTTATATTTAATCCGTGTAGAAGTTGAACGAATCATATATTCCGAGCGATCCCCTCTATATAGATGGATCTCATCAAGAATTATTTTCCTTTCTACATCAGAAAGACTATTGATTAATTCAATTTCAAAGTTTGGATGCGCGCTAAAAAATGCTTCTGACATTGCTTTTAATTCTGCTTCAGTTGCATATGCATTACCAATTAATAAATCATCAATTGTCCCCATTAATCGATAGTGGGTAACTTGAGTCTGCACATTTAAGCCCCGATGCTGCTCTAATGTACACAAGCCCGTTTGAACAGGCCATGGTCCGAATTTACCTTCCATTGACGTAACAAAAGCTGCGGTATGAATATTGTATTTAGTAAATTGGGCTGTGGTCTCTTCAAAATGAGATTGTGATATACCAGAGTATTTTTGTGGGTAAAAGTTATGTGAGGCGCGAAAGTTTTCCATATTTGGATGGTAGCTTACGATATTTTCAATGTATTTTGTGCCGCTGCTCATATTTACTTCGATCTTCAAATGAAAGGGATTCTTTGTCATGAGGGATTCCTCAAAACCAGTAAACCCAATATCCAAACGAATTCCTGCCGCCCCTAAATTTTTAAAAAAACTGAGTTGATCATAACTAATATTTAGTTGTTTGAATAATCCAGGGTTGATATCTACGATCGTTTCCATTCCAATTGAATTGCCATATTCAATTATTTTGTTGAATTTATTAATAACTTCTTCTGCATCTCCATCAATTTCTAATAAGCTAGTGAAAATTCTTGTGAAGCCATGTTTCCTGGCAAGATCAAGATATTCTTTATCATGTTCAAAGGTGCTTTTTTCAGGGTATATAGATAAGCCTAAATTCCCCATTTTTCCTCCTCCTATTTCAACAGAACATTTTATTTTATATAAAAGTGGTTTATTTTTCAGTTGTCAGTTTGAACTTTTTTTCTTAATCACTTTCCATCGACTTCTTGTAAATAAGCCGCTTCTATTTGTTTCAACATTTCTTTAAATCTCCTTTTTTTCAACGGAGACCAAATGATTCCGATAAACATATCATTTACATTCTGGAGATAGCCAAAGGAGTCCATCTTTTCAATATAGTGCAATTCACAACTCTCTTCTGTAAGTGGACGAATCTTGTATACTACTAAAAAGTCATGTTTATTACTAGTTGTTCGATATTGATAGGACGTATTTTGAGTGATTTCTTCAATCCGAATGGTGGCTTTAGCATTTTTTGAAAACGTTTTAACATATTCGAACCCTGCCAATTGTTTTTCCGATACCTTTTTCCCCGTTTGGGAATGGATGTCCGCCAAGACTGATTTTATAATCGTCTCATAAAGAAATGCTACCGGTACTTTCATTTTTTTTACTATTTCCATCCCATTCACCTAATCTTCTTTTCTGTTTTATTTCGCTTCTTTTCCTTAATAAGGATAATAGTACCAACAATAAGAAGAAAGAGTGCCGTAGTCAAATTAAGAATATCATACTGTCCTGTTTTAGCATTTGCGCTGAATAGTAATAGGAGACAGCCGATGCTAAGAAGAAATAAACCCCATTTACCCACGTTCATCATCCTTTTTATTTGGCTGGGGAAGAACGGAAATAAAGTACCGAACCCCACGGCTGTTTTTTAATAGTCAATTTCGCCAAATTTGATGCTTCCTTCAAATCTTCCGCGTTTGTTTCAAAATAAAGATTGATACCCTTTTTTTCTTTAAAAGAAAATCGAATCCCCTCCTCGTTATAATTGTTCAATAGTTCAATGATTTTGTCGTGAAATACTCCTGCACTTATTTCAATCATGTTTTCTACCCCCTTCTCCATGTGAAAGAAGGATGAGCCACTTCTCTAGGGAAGCAGCCCCCCATTTGAGAAATCATCTATTCAGACTTATCAGGTCCTAAATCTGGGTCCAACTTGTTTGCAGAGATAACAAATGGAATCCAAATGGCAAATGATACTAGCATGGCAACCAATGTAACAATTGGTGCACGCCAGTCCGCCCCAGTTGCCAAGAAGGATAGTAAGAATGGAGGTGTCACCCAGGTCACTTGTTGCGATACCGGATTAACAAGTCCCCACATCGTCGCCCAGTAACCGATTGAAACAGACACAACTGGTGCAAGCAAGAATGGAATGAACATCATTGGGTTCAATACAATTGGTAAACCGAACAGGATTGGTTCGTTGATATTGAAAATACCAGGTCCTATGGACAAATTAGCAACTGTCCGATAATCTTTCCGTTTAGAAAATAGAAGAAGCGCTAAAATTAATACAATGGTTCCGCCTGAGCCGCCATACCAAGCATAGGCGTCAAATGACCCGCGAACCCACATGTATCCTTTAGAAATGACCAAATCAGCTCCGCCTTGTTGGAACAAGTTAACGTTTTCCAATTGGGCAACACCGAAGACCCCTTCCAGGATTGGCGCAAGAACGTTCGGTCCATGAATTCCGAAGAACCAAAACAACTGAACGAATAAAGCAACTAGGATAACTGCTCCAAACCCTTGGGACAGTCCAAGAAGCGGCTGAGCCACCGTTTTTTGCAACCATTGTAAGAAAGTCATATCTGGCACGATCTTGGAGAAAACGAAATAGAAAATTCCAACTACATATAGAGCGGCAGTTGCCGGGATAATGGAGGCAAATGCTTTCGAAATGGCTGGCGGAACGGAATCCGGCAACTTGATAGTGATATCCTTCAACATCAATTTTACATATATCATAGTAGCAACAAAACCAATAATCATGGCCGTAAAGAAGAGGTTAGCGTCCAAGTTGTTTAATGGGAGCCAGCCCCATCCACCAGCAGTGATGCTATCAGCAGTTGCAGACCACCCGGCTGCATTTATGGCATCTACAGTGGTTGCATCCAATTTCAATCCAGAAATGCCACCGGAGAAAGAGAACGTAATCCCGGCAATTGAAGCCGCTGTTGACACAATTCCACCAGATAACTGGTCAACTCCATAGGCTTTGGCAAGATTATACCCCCACGAAAATACAAAAATTAAACCGGCAATCGCAAGGGTCCCACTCCATACATATCCATTAACGGCAATAATTTCTCTAATAACTGGAATGCTGTTCCCATCGTACCCATCAAAGAATTGCGGTGGCAGATCCCGTATAAGAGCGTTAATCATAACGGCCACAGAACCCGCCATCGTTGCCGGGATTGTTCCAATAAATGCATCCCTTAAAGCAACCAGATGCTTTTGGCCCCCGATCTTACCCGCAAGTGGCAGAAAATACTTTTCCAACCATGCAATTAAAAATTGCATTGTAAAACCTCCCTATAAGGATTTTAAAAACATGTTCTAAATCCAAATACTAGGTCAAAGCAGGTTTCTTTTTTCTTAAACTCTCTTTGTTTTCCTTCCATCGCATCCCACCTTTCAAGTCTTGGTCTAAAAACAGCATATGCTCGGTCTAATCATAATAAAACGTTAACCTGAAACCGTTTGCAGAAACTCTTTTAATAAAATTATCCTTAAACTATAAAACTTGTATTCTCAGACGATATAACAATAGAACAAATCATTCAGCAATAATGCTGCCGCTCCAAGTACTGTGATGTCATCTCCTAGTTTACTTACTTCAATAATAGTTTCGTCTATCAGAGCCCGCTCACTAATTATTTGCTGTATACTCGGCAATAAAAACTCTTTGCTTTTCATAACTCCTCCACTTAACACAATCTTATTCGGATTGGCCGTATGGATGAAATTGACAATTCCCACTCCGATTAATCTCCCGGTTTCCTCCAACGCCTGAATATATTCCCTTTTTCCTTGTTTTGCCAGACGATAGACTCCTTCTGCGGTTAAGTTTTCTGGTGCATCCGGTATAGACCTTTTTGCTCTGCGGACAATGGCTTCACCCGTAACGAAAGTTTCAAGGCACCCAATATTGCCGCAGCTGCATCGTTCACCCTCTAATGAAATCGAAGCATGGCCTATTTCACCTGCCACACCGTGAGCACCATGGATCAACTTATTGTCTTCAATCAGGCCTGATCCCACGCCACGGCCAATATTAATGACCGCAAAACGGTTAGCGGCACTCTCATTTCCAAACCAATACTCGCCAAGCGTCATGGCCCGTGAATTATTTTCCACCAAGACCGGTAAGTCAAATTTCTTCTCCAACGTTTGCTTAATTGGCACATTTAATAAACCGGAATTGACAGAGGAAAGAGAGGTACCTGTCTTAACATCGATGATCCCATGCATGGCAACACCAATCCCCAGAATCCTACCTGTATACTGTTTATTGCCCCCCAATAACTGTTCTGCCACCACTGACAAACAGGTCAAGAATTCCTCTTTGGTGATGTTTGGATAAATATCCACTTCTACACGGTCATAGATGTTGCCCACCAAATCACTAACAATCCCTTTAATCGTTTTCGAACCTGCATCCAACCCAATCACATAATATCCATCTTCTTTTAATTGAAGCAGTGTTGGCTTCCTGCCTCCTATTGACTGCCCCAGGCGGCTTTCTATCACCAAATTTTCACGGATCAATTCTTTCACTAGACTGCTTACGGTAGGTGGGGTAATGCCTGTTTCTCTTGCGATATCTGCACGGGAAATAGAACCGGACAATCGAATTTTGTTTAAAATAGTTGTTTTATTGACTGATTTCATATATTCAAATGTCCCTCGAAGCATAACTATCCTCACCTTTTCGGAATACGAAAATCTTTATAAATTTAATTAACTAAGTTTACCTTCATTATATTTCTCCTTTTAATCCTTCTATGCCAATTTTTCATGTTTTTTTTAAATTATTCCTGACATAAAAGTGGACCTTCTTCATAGGTCCTAGTTCCTTCCTGAAAAGAACAAAAAAGGAAATCCCGCTCATGGGATTTCCACTAATCAAACTGGGATGAAGATAGTAAATGTCGTTCCCTTCTCTATTTCACTTTCAACGTAAATCGCCCCATCATGCATCTCAATGATCTTTTTCACAATAGAAAGCCCTAGACCACTCCCGCCTCTCGATCGCTCCCGCGCCTTATCCGCTTTAAAAAACCGTTCGAATATGTGGACTTGATCTTTTTTAGAAATACCAATCCCTGTATCAGATATTTTTATCATTGCCTTACCATCAATATTTTTAAGCCGGACACGAATTTTTCCTAAATTAGGCGTAAATTTAATACTATTATGGATTAAATTTGTCCATACTTGGCTCATTAAGTCCTCGTCCGCTAAGATGTGGACTTTCTCCAATGATACATCGATCTCTATTTCTTTTTCCATCCAATTAGGTTCACATGCCAAAATAATATTTCTGATTTGTTGGTCTAATCGATAGTTTTTCCGCTCAAATGGATGATGCTCAGATTCCAGGGATGTTAGCTTTAGCAGATTATCACTTAATTTCGATAATCGGTACGTTTCAGTTTCAATAATACTAAGATAGTGGCTTCGTTCCTCATTCGTCAATTCATCATATTGAAGGGCTTTGGCAAAACCACCTATTGACGTTAACGGGGACTGAATTTCATGAGAAACATTTGAAATAAACTCTTGTCGCATTGCTTCCATTTCCTTCAATTGCTTTGCCATATGATTGATATGATCAATTAATGTAGTGAAGGGATCCTCTCTTTTCAATGTTTGCAACTGAATATTAAAGTCGCCTTTCGCAATTTTTCGCAAAGCATCGATGATTTCCTTAAAGTGGTTGCGTTGCCTAGAACGAATGATTTTACCAAAACTATATCCAATACAAACAAAAATAAAAAAGCCTAGAATGGTTGTTCCTAAATACTGAATATAATGAGATAAATGCAAATGAAATTTCTGATAAAAAATAGTCTTAACTAAATAGGCGATTGAAAAACTTACTATCATCATAGTTAAAAAGATGAAAATACCAAATAAATGTCTAACAAGGCTCCCCTTCATCACGGTTTCACCTCAAGTCGATACCCTAACCCCCATACCGTTTGAATCCGAAAAGGGGCCCAGGTGTCAGGGAATCGCTCCCTCACCCTTTTAATATGGACATCCACAGTACGTTCGTCACCATCATAATCATAACCCCAAATATCTTCAATGAGCATTTCTCTAGAAAATGTCTTTCCTGGATAACTAGCCAATTTAAATAAAAGCTCAAATTCCTTCAATGGAATCGTGAATTCCTGCTCTCCATAAGACATTTCATGTGTTCTCCGATTCAGCTTGAAGCCATCTATGTTAATTATTTGTGAGACATTCAAGTTATACCTTTTTAGTAATGCTTTAACTCGCACTACTAATTCAATCGGCTCAAATGGTTTTACTAGATAATCATCTGCTCCAAGGTCAAAGCCCTTAACCTTTTGGGGCGTTTCACCCATAGCGGTTAACATTAAGATCGGAATATCACTAAAAACTCTTATCTCCCGACATAGTTCCCAACCATCCATATTGGGCATCATAATATCAATGATTACCAAATCCATCTTTGTTTTCTCCATCAATTCCAATGCCTTTAATCCGTCCGAAGCTTCGTAAAGTTCAAATCCTTCCTTTTTTAAAAAAAGAAGGACAAGCTCGCGAATGTGGGAGTCATCGTCAACGATCAGTACCTTCGTCATTTATTCTCATCCTTTCAATTGATTAAGCAAGTTCAGCCCTACGTAATTGCTGTTCCGCAAATTGTCGATACAGGGAGTGTGTTTGGACAAGTTGCTCATGTGTCCCGCTCCCCGTAATTTCCCCTTTTTCAAGGAAGATGATTTGGTCAGAATCAATCACAGTCGAAAGACGATGGGCAATGATTAATGTTGTTCTTCCCTTCATTAAATTCTGCAATGCCTGTTGAACAACAAGCTCTGATTTGCTATCAAGGCTAGAGGTTGCTTCGTCTAACATAAGAATTTGAGGATTCCTCAAAAAGGCACGCGCAATGGCGATTCTCTGCCTTTGACCACCCGACAATTTGATTCCACGTTCACCGACTTCGGTATCATATCCACTCGGCAGCTCAGAAATAAATTGATCGGCATAAGCCATTTTCGCTACACGAGCGATCTCTTCATCTTCGACGGCAGCTTTCATTCCATAACAAATATTATCACGTATAGTTCCGGAAATAATCGGACTTTCCTGTGAAACATAGCCAATATGACTTCTCCATGAAGCTAGCGAAAAATGATCAATGGACTCTTTCCCAAGAAGAATCGTTCCCTGATTTGGTTGGTAGAAACGCTCCAATAAAGAAAAGAGAGTCGTTTTACCACTTCCACTTGGGCCAACAATCGCTGTCACCTTTCCAGCTTCTATCGAAAAGTTGATATCGTGCAGAATCTTTTCTCCGTTTTGATAGGAAAAATCTAATTGCTTCACGGTAATGAGTTGATTCATATTTTTTACATCTGGTTTGGAATCATCCTGTTCTTCCGTCGAATCCATGATTGAAATAATTCGTTCCGTTGCACCAGTGGCTTTTTGAAATTGAGTAAAAAATGCCGCTAATTGCCCCATTGGCATAACGATTTGGAAAAGATACATAATAAAGGCGACTAAATCCCCTGCGGTTAAAGCCCCAGAGGAAACGCTCATTCCTCCATATCCCAATATGGTAACGAGTAAAATCATAATGACTATTCCCATTAGCGGACCAAGTAATGCTTGAATCTTCGCCTCTTTTAGCCCATATTGAAACAATTTTGTTATTCCCCTTTTTCCATTCTCATACTCCATTGGCTCTGCATTCGAGGTCTTCACGAGCCGGATTTCCGATAATACTTGTTGGATGACAGAAGTGAACTTTGCCGTCTCGTCCTGAAGACCCTTCGACACTAGATGCATTTTTCTACCTAATACCATTAATATCACTGCAGAAAGTGGGATGGCGATCAGCATTAACATGGTCATTTTCCAATCCATTACAAACATGACAATAATGGAACCAATAATAGATATCGTTCCAGAAAGGAAATTAGTGAGGTGTTCCGTAATTAAACCTCTTACAACTCCTGTATCATTTGTCACGCGGCTGACCGTTTCACCTGATTGATGCTCATCAAAATAAGGGATTGGTAAGGTGAGAAGCTTCTTCCATAGACGTTCTCTAATACCGGCAACCACCGATTGTCCGATGTGATTGAGGAGGTAGATCGATATCCCGCTGGCCGCAGCCTGAATCAAAAGAGCTCCAGCAAGAAGAATAATTTTCCCTGGACTTAAAGAGCTTATTGAAAAATCATTAATCAGGTTTTTCGTAAATAGTGGAACGGAAAGTCCAACTAAAGTTGTACTGACACTTAGTAATAAAGCAATCGCAATCAGTAGTTTTGATGGCTTGGTTTGTTGCACTAATCGAATAAATTGACGCCACCCTTTTTCGGGTTTTTCTTTTGACATATCTATACATCCTTTCAGTATCCATTGCTCCATTCGGATTATATTAAAAATGTATGAATTTAGTATGAACTGCCGCAAAATTTCTCTAACTTGGTTTGGTTTCCGCAAACAAATGGGGTAGTTTCGCAAACAAACGGCCCGGTTTCGCAAACAAATCCATTGGTTTCGCAAATAAACGGCTTACTTTCGCAAATAAAATTTTCTACTCTAAAGTTTCAAATATCTCGTAACAAATGAATGATATTTTTCTACAAATTCTGCAGGATTTTACCACGCTAAATGAGAATTAGTAGATAGTAACTACAAGGAGTGATTATTTTGATTATCAAGGCACGGAAAGTCCCATTAATTATCTTGATTTTGTTGGCTCTATTGCGTCGGCTTCCCAAAAATCATGATAAGCGGTCGCAAATTACGAAGGAACTTGCTAGAAGGCAGGCCGGATACCAAGGAGAAGAGTCCCTAGACTACTATTTATGCCGACTACCTGAAAAAGACTATATGATTTTCCACGATTTAAACCTTCCTTTCGGAAAATATAACTGCCAAAACGATACGATTCTCCTTACACCTAAACTCGCCCTTATCCTAGAAACTAAAAATATGACAGGAACGTTAAAATTTGATTTAGAAAATGAGCAATTTTTTCAAACGATTGATGGAAATGATAAAGGCTACACAGATCCCATCGCGCAGGCTGAGATGCATAAAGCCTGCATCCAGGAGTTTCTATCAAAATATAATTTCCCTCCTGTTCCAGTTGATTACTTAGTTGTCATTAGTAATCCATATGCTGTTATTTCCTACAATGGGAACAACTCCGAAGTGAAGAAACGAGTCTGCAAATCTCATAATCTCCTGAAAAAGATTGATATGTTTGAGAAAATGTACACAAATGAATTCCTCACCGAAAAAGAGCTCCGAAAGTTATGTAAACTCCTAGTTAAAAAGAATACTCCGCCAACAATCCATGTATTAGAAAGATGTGGTATTAAAAGGAGCGAATTAAGGACCGGTCCTCATTGTCCTTCATGTGATTATCTTCCGATTGTCCGCAAAAAGAGAAAATGGTACTGCCCATCCTGTAATACCTTTGCTAATGATGCACTAGATAGGGCGCTCCTGGATTATTTTTTGCTCTTTGATTCCAAAATAACAAACCACGAGTTTCGAGCCTTTGCGCATATAACATCTGTCGATGCAGCAGGGAGGCATCTGCGATCCGCAGGACTTACCAGTTCCGGTGAAAAAAAGAATCGTTCATATTCTCCCGATACTATTCCTTGGTAAAATTCAGGTTCGCAAACAAATCGGGTAGTTTCGCAAACAAACTACCCGGTTTCGCAAACAAATCCATTGGTTTCGCAAATAAACGGCTTACTTTCGCAAATAAAACAAAACCACCCCAAATAGCGGCCAATTTCCAAAGAAAAACGGGCACCATCACGATACAAATATAGATCATTTGCCTCGATAGCCCGTTTTTTTCTGATTTTATTTAAAAAAGTTAAAACTTAAATATCTTTTCCCATCCTTTTATGGATTCCGGGCTGCAGATTCGTGAGAAGTGCTCTTTAAGTTCCATTTTGGCTTCTTCTATATCCATGCTTAGTGCCTTTACATCATTATTTTCCGTCCAATATTCCATTGTCTCAAATGACGTGCTGCTCCAGCCATTTTTTTCACCCAATTTGTTGGTTTTTGCCTTCGTCCCAGATACAACAATATCCATGGATCCTTGTAATTCCAGCAACGCATTATCAAATGGCTTTTTCTTTTCTTTATCCTTCATTCCTGCTTTGGCCCTTAACAGCCTAGTATCAATGCCCGGTTCCTCATGAATATGCCTGTACAGTTCTAAGGCTTCCCTTGAAACCATTCCATCATCATATCGTTTTTCCAACGGTTGCGCTGAGCCCAAAATTATCCTAACTAACGGAAGGATCTTACGTGAAATTAAAACAGATTTTTTCTTGATAAACTTTCCGTATGCCGCTACTCCATCAACTGCGAATTCGACATGCCACATCCACGGATCCAATTCTGAACCACTATACCAATGATCCTTTGAAGTAATACTATCTAACGAAGGATAATTAGGTACTAACTTTGCCAATGGTAACAAGCCAATTTCCTCAATTACCTCAATGGCTTCGTCGTATGTATAAATCAGGTAATTCTTCAATTAATCTCAGCTCCCAAACCATATTCTTATATACCCACTTCTTCCACGTTAAACCGAAAATGAATTTTTCATATGTTCTTGAATAATTGAATTAATAATGTGAACAGAATCCCATTCCCCTTTTGAAAAGAAGACGATGGGATATTTCTTTGGAAAGAGAGTGTTTTTGATTTGACTTGGCGGCAATCCATCTTGGTGGAACTTGATAATTTTCCCTTGAAGATCTAACAAATAATCTAACTTTCTTTGTAATGCAGCACGTCCATCCTCTAAATAGCCAGCGTGGCAACAAAACACTTCTTCGAAATTATAGGTTAACACTTTCTTTAAGGATTGAATAATGGTGGGAATGTCTTCTTCACGTAAAACGACCTTTGTCTTTTCCTGGCAATACAAATCACCGGTAAAAAGTTGACCGGTTTCATGGTTTAAAAACGCCAAATGATCGATAGCATGACCAGGTGTTTCAATCACGTCCCATGTTGCATGGCGGGATAAAAAGGTTTTTCCAATTGCCTTCGCCTGAAAGGGGCTTCGCTTCCCCCAAAATATTTTTCGATACATTGGATAGTCTGCCCTGTTTTCACAATATTCAATCATTATATCACTCATATAAATAGGCAGGTGCATCTCTTTCTGTAAAAACGCTGCACAGCCTGTATGATCCTCATGAAAATGTGTGATGACCACCTGATCTATATCTTGTTGGTTAAAAAATGGCTTAAAGTCCTTTTCTAATGACTTTGCCCCCGTATCAATTAATACCCCGTCCACAACAAAGCAATGAACATTTAATTTTACCCCTTGCAGTGCTACCGTACCGTTCCCCATTTGGACTCCATTTATCGTCTGCTGTTTGAAATTCTTTTTTACAAACATTAAGCGTCCCCCCTCTAACCATCCCTTTGTTAAATATTAACATAGACTGAATGAGTATTCATTGATTAGTTTGAAGCTTTAGGAACTTTAACTGAAGGGACATGGTTTGCTTTTTAGATTCGCTGATATATTGGAAAATTCGCCGATAAATCAGATTAACTTACGAACAAAATGTAATTTCACGCCTCATTAGTACGTTTTTAGAAGTTTAAATGTGAGTAATAGCAACAGCCAATTCAAAACAAAAAAGCTAGGGTAATATAAACCCTAGACGTTTTTCTATGCTATTTATTGAGTTAATGATCATGTAGTTGAAATTAGGAAGTAAGTTTTTGCCCACAGTTTGAACAAAAGTTGGCCCCGGCTGTTTTGGTTCCACAATTTGGGCAAAAGTTTGGTCTCTTTTGGTCACCAGCATTAGCAGGAGGTGCCATATTTGGAGATAGTGCAGGCTGGTTTGGGGTTTGCTGAGACATTTTGTTCATCATTTGCCCCGCGATATTCATCCCCATCATCATCCCGGCCATATCAGATGCCGCTCCGCCACCGCTCATTTTCCCTGAGGCCATGCCATCTGTCAACTCGATTTGCTGGTACCGATCCATATTGCCAACCATACCGTGTGAAGCATTTTTGGTGATCCTATCTTGAATCTCCTTTGGATAGCTGAAACTCATGACGGTAAATCCGGTGATCGTAATACCGCTTTTTAGCAGCTGCATATCCAAATCCTCTTGGATTCCTTTGGAAATGTCGAAGGAGTTGGCCTGAAGATTAAACATATCCTTCCCTTCCTTTGTAATCCATTTCATTAGGAGCTGGTCAAGGACAGAAGAAATGCGAATTTTTACATCCTCCACGACATATTGATCCTTCACACCGGCTATTTGATCAATTAAAGCAATATAATCATCTACCTTAAATGTAAAAGTTCCATTTGCCCGAATTGGCATACCGCCTGGGAGTCCCGGTGCGGGGATATTAATTGCATTTTGAGTTCCCCATTTCACCACAAACTCCTTGGTGTTCACAAACAGTACTTCTACTCGCATCCCACTATTGAATCCAAACTTGAACCCCTTTAAGGTTGATAAGAATGGAATGATTTGCGATTCGATATCGTATTCTCCATCATCGCGAAATATCCCTTCAATTTTTCCATTGTTAAAAAATATGGCATCTTGACCGGGCCGAATGATCAGTCTGCTCCCTTTTTTGATTTCACGATTGCTCCATTTATAGAAGATCATATCATCCCGAAATTCTTGCCATTCTACGACATTTGCAAATTGATTTTTAAAAAAAGACATTGATTCATTACTCCCTTCCACTTATATCAGAATTTATATGTTTTGAACTAGAGAATTGTCTAGCTCCAGGGCGCTTGTGCTTTTCTTAGCTAGAATTTACCGCTGCTTCCGCTATGCGAGTGGCCGCCACCGGTGATCCCGCCGCCACCGCCACTTTTCGGATTATCTGGTTTTCTCTGTCGAGTCACTGTTTGATTGACAAAGTTATCATACTTGCTAACTACTTTTGATTTATCGCTGTCCATATAGGTTCGGGCATTCACTGTGACTCTGCCACCGGATCGATAGGCCATAATCGCTACAGCTGTGCAGCCCACGATAAGCGCGACTATTAATTGAAACCACCATTGGAAAAGGATATTTTCCTGATTGCCCTCCGAATCGTAGGCAATATACCCCTCTGGACTGCCACCTGAACCATTGCCTGAATATCCATCCGAACTGTAACTCGGCTCTTCACTCATAAATTCATAGGAAGTATTTAAAAAGGCCGAAAATGCTTGATAATAATTGCCCGCAGATAAATCAGGCGTAATGGAATCACGAATCTGATCAAGCCGCCCATCATCCAAATACTGCTCCGCCTTTTTAAACCCCGCCAAATACACATCCCGTTCTTGCATGTCAATGGCTAGGATTGCGGTATTTCCATGTGGTTGGTCAAACCCGGGAGCCTGTTCATCATAGAAATCTTCCACATATTGTTTCAGGACCTTTCCGTCCGTTCCATTTAAGGAGAGGATAATAAAAGCGGTCTCCCTCTCATTGCCCAGCTCACTTGCCAAATTCTGAAGTTCTGCCGCCTCTTCGGTCGTTAGCAATCCGGCGGAGTCATATATATACTGATTCCGATCAAAGTCTTGAGCTTTTACCGACAGCCCCAACGGTAGAAGTAGGAGAATCGTAAGAAACAAGAATAGGATACTGCATTTTTTCACAAAATTTCCACTCACCAGAACCCGCCCCCCATCAGATAAGAGACACATTTCAAAGCAAAAAAGGTTCCTGCTGTGATTCCACTTAACCACATCGCTACTTTACCAAAACTGATTGGCGGTTTGCCAACGATTTTTCCAGTCTGTCCATTCATCGCAAAGGTGTGCTCAGAATCGTTGTAATCATAACTGACCATCCATACGGGCAGTAAAACATAAAAGCTGTTCACGTTTCTCGTATTGATCTGCTTCTTTTTTATATTTACAGAATGATAACCTGTTAAAGTCGAAGAAATAAAGGATTCAATATAACCGCTGACTCTATCCTTTGCCCGCGGGAGCAGCTCTTCATCTGTATAATTGTATTTTTCCGCAATATATCCTGCTAAATAGGGAGTTTTAAACTCTTTTAATTGATCGTATGGGAAGGGTTCCAGTTTATCCATTAATTCGTCATTCATCTTTTCCGATGCATCAACTGGAATCTTAACATAATCAAGGTTGATATCGCGGAAGGCATCATAATACTTTGTTTCTGTGTAAATATAATCGCCCTGTTCGTAGGTCCTTACCTTCGTACATGTGGCATTTACTTGCACCTTACTATTTAAATCAAATAACCAAAAGGGAACATAGATTCCAGTAATACTTTTGATTCGATCGGCGGTCATAAAGCCTTTCGGAGTTAGAAGTCCTTTCCTGCACCATTTTTTAAACGCATTCGTTGCCTCTTCCTTATTAATGCTAAAAGGAATCACCTTTGCCGGTGCAAGCTGACCTGATACTCGCTCGGCAATAACAACACCCGCACCGCAGAAACTGCAGCTTGTTGCGGCTGTTTCTGCTTCTGTAATGAGAACGGCTCCACAATTTTCGCAATGGTACTCATTCGCCTCATCAATTGAAAACCTGACTGATACCAAATCTTCAGGATAATTTTCTATATTTTCGTGTCTACCGCAGCTTTGACAAGACAATTCGCCTGATTCAGAATCGAAGTTCATATCATTTCCACAGCTGGGGCATTTATAGTGAAGGATCATGTTTTCAACCCCTTTTTATATCTATCTTTTAATGGTCGGTGTTCAAAAGCTGCAGCATAAAAACTACAGCTTTTGATAGACCTCTATCCCTTATTCTTCATTCTTGCTTTCAACGCCGCAAGTTCATCCTCAACATCATGGTTCGCCTCGTCATATTTAGCCGTTAAGTCTTCGATTTCATCTTTCGGACCTGCATTAAGTTCCGCCACGGCATTCGCCTCGTCCAGCGCACGATTCACCTTTTCTTCCATCCGTTCAAATGCTGTAATCGATTGGCCGGAACCCGCTGCCGATGCTCCAAGTTTATTCATTCGTTCCTGTGTCTTGGCAACAGACCATTTCGCTTTTAGTATATTTTTGCGTGATTCCAATTCACCGATATCCGCGACAAGCTTATCATGCATTTGTTTCATTTGCAGAGCGTTCGCAGAGGCTAATTGATGGGCTGACTGTAATTCTGTTAATCTAGCTGTAAGTGCCGTTTTCTTTTCTAAAAACTTCCTTGCATCTCCTTCATTTCCCGCTTCTAAGGCCTTCATCGCATATTGTTCCATCTTCTCCATATCTTCTTCGCAGTTAGTTACGAGCCTTTTTGCCCGCTGTTCTTCCGCCATCACGGATGCTGTTTCCGATTTTACCTTCCCTAAGTCACTGTTAAGATTTCGTAGGTACTGATCAATCATTTTCTCCGGGTTTTCAGCCTTATCCAATAAAGCATTGATATTGCTCGCCATAATATCTTTAAATCTTGAAATAATACTCATACGTGACCATTCCTCCCTTATTTCAGAAACAGAAATTAAAACACATACTACATAGTATACTGCCTAATTTTAAAAAAGGTTTCATTTTTTACCAGAGGTTTTATTTGGTTCACTAGGATTCACAGCTATTTATATGGAAAAAATTAAATAAAGGTCCAGCCATATAAATTGGCTGAACCTACATATTTTCAGGAGTCTGTTATTCTTTACTAAACACCTTTGTACTCCTCACTGTATCAATGGGGCGAACTAATTTTTCTATTTGTGCACGTTTAGGCTCTAGGAATGGAGGTAAAGATAATTTTTCTCCAAGTGTTTCATAAGGTTCATCACCCATGAAGCCAGGCCCATCCGTGGCAAATTCAAATAAAATTTGCGGTGCAACTCTTACATACAATGACTCAAAAAAGTGACGATTGACATACCCGGATGTTTGGAATCCGAAACTACTCATCCGTTCAATCCATTCTTCCAAAACAGAGCGATCCTCTACGCGGAATGCGGCATGGTGAACGGTACCAAAACCTTGTCGGGCTTCTGGAAGAATCGCATTATATTCAACAATAACCGAGGCACCATTTCCGCCCTCACCCACTTCAAATAAATGGAACGATCCGTCATTATCAGTCTCTTTAAATAAGAGAACTTTTTCCATCATTTCTTTAAAGTAATCAAAGTTGGCAATCCTGACAAAAATCGGTCCTAAACCTGTAATCGCATATTCAAGTGGAATCGGACCGTTTTGCCAAGGTGTGCCGGATTCTACTCCTGTATTTAATTCATCCGAAATCAATTGATAGTGCTGGTCATCAAAATCAACGAAAGAAAGTGTCTTCTTGCCAAACTGCTCGTTGATTCCAGTATGTTTAACTTCTAGACGATCAAACCGTTTTACCCAATAGTCTAAGGCAGCATCACTTGGTACACGGAATGATGTTTTAGAAATCTCGTTTGTACCGTGAACGCCTTTCGGTATGCCTGGGAAGTCGAAAAACGTCATATCTGTACCTGCACTGCCTTTATCATCAGCAAAGAATAAATGATAGGTTTGAATATCATCTTGATTGACCGTCTTTTTTACTAACCGCATACCTAGTACATAGGTGAAAAATTCATAGTTCTTTTCAGCACTACTTGTAATCGCTGTTACATGGTGCATTCCTTTTAGATGGTTCATTATATATTCCTCCCATAATTGCTAGATTTTTATTCTAAGATCAATGGACGCAATTTTTCCTCGATCTCGGTTCGCTTTGGTTCCAAAAATGGCGGCAGTGCTAGTTTCTCCCCCATGGTTTCTATCGGTTCATCTGTCGCAAACCCTGGTGTATCCGTGGATAATTCAAATAATATTCCATTGGGTTCTCGGAAATATAATGCCTTGAAGTAATACCGTTCCACTTTCCCCGAATTCGGTAATCGATTTTCCTTTATCCGCTGTGCCCATTGATCATACTCTTCTTCATTGGGAATGCGGAAGGCAACATGATGAACACCGCCGCGCCCAAGTCGGGCTTTTGGCAAATCAGGTCTTGTTTCAATATGAACTTCTGCACCGCTGCCGCCTGCACCAGCCGCATAAACCAATATATCGGGATAATTCCCTTCAAGTGATGGATAGGAGCCAACAAATCGAAAGCCCATAACCTCTGTTAAAACGCCGATCGTTGGTTCGGCGATTCCGACTGTTAGTGTTACGGGTCCTAATCCAATAATGGCATGCTCCAAAGGAATGTCATCCCTTTGCCAAGGAACCCCTGCTCTTACACCCTTTTCACGGTTATCGGCTACAAGGATTAACCGAGTTCCCTCGAAATCTCTGAAGGCCAATGTATCACGATTGGCTCTTTTTTGAATATCCTCATGTTCTACATGATATTGTTGAAAACGTTTTTTCCAAAATAACAATGAATCTGAACTTTTCACCCTTAGCGATACGAAGGAAATATCTGACGTTCCTCTGTATGATTGTCCGAGACCAGGAATGTCGAAGAACGTTACGTCAGTTCCGGGCGTTCCCTCTGCATCCGCATAAAAGAGATGATAGGATTCTGTATTATCTTGATTCACTGTTTTCTTTACCAATCTCATTCCTAAAATCTTTGTATAAAATTCATAATTCTTTTCCGCTTTTCCAGTCAATATGGATACATGATGTAATCCTAAGAGTTCCATTCTAGTTCACTCCTTTAACATATTTTTTCCATTATTTCTTTTTTATTATTATTTAAAGTTTCGAACATCTAATTTCTGACACTAATTTCTTTGAATCCATTTATCTTGAATTCGAGATAATTATAAAACAACTATTTCCATATGTCAATAACCACCCATCAGAACGAATCCTCCTTATCCTCCAAATATTAATTTTACTCACTGTCACATCTATTCACCCTTTATCGTCTTGAGTTATGAAATAACTTTAGGAGGTTTTCTTATGACTCAAAAATGGGATATTGTCATTGTTGGTGGTGGATTAGCAGGTTATGTGGCAGCAAATTATTTATCTAAGACCAACTTATCTATAATACTTTTAGAAAAGGGAAAAAAGGGTGGTGGAAGAGCTAGAACAAACAAAATGAAAGAACAGTATTTGAATTTAGGCCCCCATGCCCTTTATAAAAAAGGAAAAGCCAAGTCTATTCTCGAAGATTTAGGTATACATCTTCAGGGAAGGTCTCCTAAATTAGGCGGCAAATTTATCGAAAACAATATCGACTATGCTGCACCGCTTTCTCCTTTGGCGTTCTTTACAACAAGCCTTTTGAATGGAAAAGAACGTATGGAGTGGGTTGCGGTTTTGTTGAAAGTATTGAGAATCGATCCTGAAAAGTTAGCGGAGCAATCCTACCAACAATGGGTTAAGCAAGCCGCTCATTCTAAAAAAGTTGAATCATTACTCTATATACTTGGCAGACTTTCCACCTATTGCCATGCTCCTGGAAGGGTGAGTGCAAAAGTAATGGTATCAACTTTGAAAAATGCTTTAGGAGGCGTACTTTATTTAGATGGTGGCTGGCAAACGATCATTGACCAACTTCACAATAAAGCAATCCTTTCAGGTGTTCAGATTCAATCACATACCCTTGTTAAACAAATTGATCCCGCTCTACAGGGTGAATTTAAATTGATTCTAGCAAATGGCGAAGAAATTCACAGCAAATATGTGATTTGTACATCCGGCCCACACGAACTTAATGAAATGTTAGCAGAAAAAGGGACTCCATATCTAAAGAACTTTTTAGCCCAGGTAACGGCTGTAAGGGGTGCAACGTTAGATGTCGCGTTAACACAGCTCCCGAACCCAAAGCGATTGTTCGCTATGGGCATCACTGATCCACTCTATTATTCCGTGCATTCCACCTATGCCCACCTCTCAAATGATCCAAAGAATGCCGTTCTTCATGTATTTAAATATCATCACTCAGATGACACAATAGAGGGAACAAGTGTTAAAAACGAGCTTGAACAATTCTTAGATAAGCTGCAGCCAGGGTGGCAGCAGTATGTGATTACAAGGCGTTTTATCCCTACCATTACGGTGAACCAACGCTTGCCTCAAATAGGGGATGAGCTCAAGCTGCTGCGTTCTAAAACAGAAATTCCGCGATTATATATAGCAGGAGACTGGGCCTCTCCCGACTCCATTTTGGCAGATGGAGCAGCCAGCAGTGGAAAACAAGCTGCGGAAGAAATCCTTTTAAATGAAATGAGTGAAAATCGTGCAAATTACGAAAGAAGATTACCAACTATTTAGACCGTTATTGTTTTCATTAGGTTATCGGATGTTAGGTTCTGTAGTGGATACAGAGGATATTGTCCAAGAAACGTTTTTAAAAGCTTCCCAAATCAGTGAGGAGAACATAAAGAATAAGAAAGCATATCTCTGTAAAATGATGACAAACCTTTGTCTTGATTTAGTAAAGTCTGCACGGTACAGACGAGAACAGTATGTGGGACCATGGAATCCTGAGCCATTATTACTAGAGAAAGTACATGCCTTTGATCCATCTGAAGTTTTTTTACAAAAGGAAGGTTTGAGTATTGCCTATTTACGCATGATGGAGCATTTAGCACCCGATGAACGAGCAGTCCTTCTTTTAAGAGAGGTATTTGATTTCCCCTATTCAGAGATTGCTACTATCATTGAAAAGAAGGATGAAAACTGTAGGAAAATTTTTAGCAGGGCTAAGCAAAAAATCTCCCTTGTGGAAGGAGAAAGCTTACACTATGAGAAAAATAAAATAATGGTTAATCGCTTTGTAGAAGCGTTTCAACTACAAAATACGAATACTCTATTAGAACTTATATCAGAAAATGTCACACTATTTTCTGATGGCGGAGGGAAAGTTACGGCTGCTGTACGTCCTGTCGTATCCGTATCCAACGTTTTGGCCTTACTATACGGAATCATAAAAAAGGCCCCTAAAGAATCCTTTTTCGAGATAAAAAGTGTCAATTGTCAGCCAGCAATCGTGATCTATATAAACGGAAAGATTCAAAGTATCCTTAGTTTTTATATTCATAATGAAAAAATTAACGAAATGTATATAACTATGAATCCTGAAAAATTACCCATTCATTAAAATCTTATGGGTCGTAACTTTCTTAGATTCACCTTTGAGCAAATGCCCCTAGCTTTCTGACAGAGTGGGCTTCATCATCTTTATGAAGCCCACTCTCCCCCTTCAAATCTATTACCACTACATTTGCAAAATCAAAGCTTTTAGACTACGCGTTGCTTTTTCTCACTGACACACTAATGAGACCTTTGCCTTTCCAATATGCCGCTCCCATCGCCACTAACAATAAAACACCTGTTACGAGAAAGACCATCTGCACCGGAAAAATCCCGCCTATGAAGCCGCCAATCATCGGTCCTGTCATCCCGCCAATCTGATTAGCGGTTTGGCTTAATCCGAATGCTCGACCGCGGAATTCCTCGGCTGTTGACTTCACAACAAGACCGTTTAATGCTGGATAGACCGCACAGAAAAAGACACCAAAGACAAAACGGATAATGGAAAATCCGATAATTTCACTGAACAGAATCTGGGCCAGCGTGCCGAGACCGCCGCCAAGCAGCCCGACCACAAGTACGCGATGAAATCCGACTTTATCAGCCCATCTCCCCCAGACAGGAGCAAATAAGGCACTGGCAATCCCCGGAAGTGAAAATACAATACCGGCTAACAGTGAAGCCTTATCAACTGAGCCGCCCAATTTAACAATATACAAGGGTAGAACCGGCTCAATCGTCATGATCGATCCTGCCGTAACAACTGTTAAGATCAGCACTAGCATAAATGGCCGATTGCTCCACGCTTCTTTTATATCATTTTTTACAGAACCACGCTTTTTGCTTGGGGTAAAGTTCTCCTCCGTTACCCAAAAAATGACCAAAATTGTCGAAATCAAAGTAAAGATTCCCGCGCTGCCAAAAGCCCAGCGGTTTCCGACCAAATGTGCAATTCCTCCGCCAAGCAGCGGTCCAAGAATCCCGCCAGAGGCAGATGCAGTCGAAATCATCGACAGTGCATACCCGATCTTTTTACCGGGTGTATTCGTCCCAATTAAAGCAATCGACCCAGGAATAAATCCGGTTAATAGCCCTTGCGCAATCCGTAAGGCCAATAACTGATAGGGATTTGTCACAAATGCGGTCAAACTATAGATGATAAAAAGACAAAATCCCGCCCGGATAATCATCGGCTTTCGTCCATATTTATCGGCTACACTCCCCCAGAACGGCGAAGCGATCGCTCCCGCAAAGAACGCTGCGCTAAATAATAATCCTGCCCACATTTCAATATGTTCATGGACGCCGATTTGTGGAAGAAAGATCGGTAAAAAGGGAATAACCATCGAAAAACTTGCCGATGTAAAAAAGACACCAATCCATAAAACCCATAAATTACGTTTCCAGCCTTGCATGCCAATCGCTCCCATTAGTATCCTAAATAATTTCCCCCTAACTTTATCACAAAATTGAAAATTGTGAACGTTTAGTGACCCGAAATAATTGTAAACTCTCTAAAATCTTTTTAAAAGGGGTATTTTCATTAAATTTGTTCAAATTAATTCGCGGTAAATTTCGTATTTCTAAAATTTCCTTTCCTTTATCAGAAATTCATTATTCATTTCACTACTTGTCCCACTCTATGAGCGAATTTCGGAGTTCTATGAGCGAATTTCGGAGTTCTATGAGCGAATCTGATGTTTCTATGAGCGAATTTCGGAGTTCTATGAGCGAATCTTATGTTTCAATGAGCGAATTTCGGGGTTCTATGAGCGAATTTATAACTTTCTTATTTCCCCAGCCAATTTTCGCTAATATCCAACAATATCCAATTGGTGTCAGGCACCACCACGCGAATTAAATAACTGAAAATTGTGATAAATTTAACAGTAATTCCCTTCTATCTCTTGTATGATTTTTAAGACATAGCTCTTTTCTCCACCATCACAGAAGAAAAGGTTGATTTTAAATAAGGGGGGTTCGTTTATGTATCAACAAGCAGCCTGGATCATTACGATACTGCTAAGCATGTTTGTTATTTTTCTCTTCCTCTATGTCTTATCCCAATCTAGAAAGAAAGCCGATTATGCCAAGGTTCAAAAAAAATGGTATTTCATTCGCAAGGTCTGGTTCCTCATTTTATTTACCACCCTGTTAACCGCCAGTTATTTTACCTTAAAAGACTTGCCTTTTGAACGAGCGGAAGCAAAAGGAACACCGATTGATGTCGAGGTAACCGCCATGCAATTTGGATTTGAAGTTTCTGAAGATGCGTTTAAGGTGGGAGATTATATCGCCTTTCATGTTACAAGTAAGGACGTCAATCACGGCTTCGGTTTATACGATGAAACCATGAATATTGTTGCACAAACTCAGGGCATGCCTAAATATACAAACACGGTGTACTATCAATTTACGAAGCCGGGAACCTACACAATTTTATGTATGGAATATTGCGGCATGGCCCATCACTTAATGAAACGGGAAATCACCGTCAACAAATAATCGGAGGGAGTGAATAAAGGATGCACACTTTACGAGTTTCAATAGATTTGAAAACAAAGAAAAGCGTGGTTTTTCCACTAGTCTTAAGTGGGGCATTGTTATTACTAATGATGATCGTGGGGGTACTCATGCTCCTGGCTCAAGGAAAGTTGATTGCGTTAGATCCAAGGATGTTCTATAAAATTATGACGTTGCACGGAACAGGGATGATTGGAACTGCAGCCCTGGCCGTATCCTGCATTATGTGGTATTTCCTTAGTCAATATGTTTCACTTAAAAGATCGGTATTTTATGTAAATCTCATCTTTTTCATTGTGGGTGTGGCGATGGTATTAGTAGCAATATTTGCCTATGATTTCGCCGGAGGCTGGACATTTCTTTATCCCCTACCGAGCATTTCAGGGGGAATGTGGGGAAAAACGGCTGCTGCCCTCTATTTAGGGGGAATGCTGGTGATTGGCAGCGGATTTTTAATTTTATTTTTAGAAGCTGCACGTGCCATGATTAAACAATATGGCAGTTTTGCGGCAACACTTGGCTGGCCACAAATTTTAGGTCAAAAAAAGGGCTTTGGTCCGCCACCGACTGTCGTTGCCAGCACCATGGTTTGTATTGTTGACATTACAGCGATTATCGCAGGGGCGGCCATCCTGTTAATAAGCCTTATCAACCTCTATGCACCAGGCTTTACAATTGATCCCCTCTTAGCCAAAAACTTGACCTACGGATTTGGCCATGTCCTTGCAAACTCCACCATATATATGGCCGTGATCGTTGTCTATGAATTGCTCCCTAGATATACCGGAAGACCGTGGAAATCCAATAAGATTTTTCTAATCGCTTGGAATATATCAACCATTTTCACCCTGATTATCTATCCTCATCACTTGTTGATGGACTTTGTCATGCCAAAATGGATGCTAATTATGGGGCAGGTTCTTTCCTATTTAAATGGAATACCGGTTCTAGTTATCACTGCTTATGGGGCATTGATGATCGTCTATCGTTCCGGCATTAAATGGGATGTGGCCTCGGGCTTCCTATACCTATCAATGTTTGGCTGGGTCATTGGGGTTATTCCAGCGATTGTCGATGCCACCATTGTCATTAATCATGTGATGCACAACACCAAATGGGTTCCAGGACATTTCCATATGTACATGGGGATTGGAGTATGTTCCATGCTTATTGGGTTCATGTATTACCTGACCAAAGTGGAGGGCGGACGGAGCGATAGTAAAATGGACTTTCTCACCTTATGGTTGTTTGTCCTAACGTTCCTTGGGTTGACAGGCTCCTTTTTATTTTCGGGAGCGGATAGTACCCCAAGGCGCTGGGCTGAACATCTTCCGGAATGGATCCCGGCCGATGTTATGGCCGCATTCTCTGGGATGGCCGTAACCCTTATCTTCCTGCTATTTATCGTCCGTTTCATTAACTATTCCAGCAAAATTGGCACGAATAAGGACCACACAGATAATATGGGAACCCCAACACATGGCTAAGAAAAGTATTTTTTTTCTAATGGCAATACCGGTGTTTGGGATCATGCTCTTATTCTTTTCTACGAATCATTTCCAGGCTTTGACGGCTGAACAAGCGCGTAGGATCAATGTCTTACAAAATAGCCCAGAAGTTCCGGATGTGATACTCGAAGATAGTAAGGGTGAAAAATTCACCTTTTCTGACTACCGTGGTCAATATATTTTAGTTACTTACATTTATGCAACTTGCGGTGACGTCTGTCCATTAGTAGAAATGAATTTTAATAAAATATACACACAGCTGCCCCCAAAAATTTTAGAAAAAAAAATACAGTTACTAAGCATCAGCTTTGATCCTGCACAAGATACACCTGAGATGCTTGAACATCATCGAGAAATGTATGAAGCAGACGGTGTCTATTGGAAAATCGCGCGCGTTCCTAACCAAAAAGAGCTGGATTTATTATTAGAACAGTCAGGAGTAATTGTCCTTCCCATTGAGAACGGTTTTGAGCATAATGCCGCATTTTATTTAATCAATCCTGAAGGTCAATTAATACGGATATTCAACTTTGACTCTCCCAATGAAGTGGTCAAAGTATTGAGGGAGATTATCTCTTTTTGAGGAGGGGGGCAGAATGAAACGGAACATCCTCATTGGCCTTGGTTTAGTGGCAATCCTAAGCATCCCGCAGGTTAGAACAAGTCTTGTGGATACCATGATTGGGCAGATGATCATTCAAATTCCTTTGTTAGCATTAGCCGGTTATTTTCTTGGGAGCGGATTTAGAAAGGACGATTCCGAATATAACAGCCTGGGTATACCTGGTCTCCTAATAGTACTATTCGCAAGCATCTATTGGCTTTTACCGCGTTCCCTTGATGCTGCCTTAAATAGCAGCGTGTTTGAAATACTAAAATATGTGACGGTTCCTTTATTAATCGGCCTCCCCCTTGCATGGAGCTGGGGGAAATTGCCTGGAACAGTCAAAGGGGTTGTCTGGGCAAACGTTATTTCCATGCTCTTTGTCATGGGCTGGCTTTACGCCAACGCCCCCATTCGCCTTTGTAATAATTATTTAATTGGGCAGCAAAACCAACTAGGAACGACCCTTATGGTGTTGTCCCTGTTATGTCTATTGGCGTTTTTTTGCAAAGTATTTTTCATTGGAATCAAGAGCGAATAGCGGTTGGGACTGTTCGCTCTTTTTGTTTTAAAAAACTCTGAAACAACTACAATTTAACAAGACGCCACTACAGAAATTCTAATTGGAAATTTCAAATAAATTAACTATTATTTGTAAAAAAATCCATATAATAAGATTAAGGTAGGGGCACTATAGTGCTCCATTTTTATTTTTAAAAAGATGGAGGGGAACATTCCATGTCTAATGAGAATGAAGTTAAAGTAGAGAATGGTAAACACAAGTATCCGCAGCCATAACCGTTCAAAAGAATATACGAGATACCCCGAGGGCAAGAGAAAGAGATTAATTGATTATCCGATTATTTGAGGGACTGCAGGCATGCATCTTTCTCCCTCGGCAACTGTAATAAAAGGACCACATTGAAAAAGGTCAACCAGCTATCTGGCTAACCTCATTAGAGTGCTTCTATTGGACATTTCCATCTGGATTCTTGGAATTTTGTCCTTTAGAGTGCTTCTATTGGACATTTACATCTGGATTCCTGGAGTTTTGTCCTTTAGAGTACTTCTATTGGACAATTCCATCTGAATTTCTGGAATTTTGTCCTTTAGAGTGCTTCGATTGTTTGAAGTATACACAATCTAAAAAATGGGACACAATTATTCCTACTATTTCCGAGTTGGTTTTTAAATATTAACCGATGAGTAACATCTAATTCATATTTTATTAATAATTAAGAGCTATAGTAAATTGTAGTGGGGATAGCATGCGTGGCTATCATGGTATTTGGCGAAGGCGGAGCCAGTACTAGTTAATTTACATTGGATTTGGAAATAAATTATCTTTTTAGAAATATTGTTTAACTTCAAGCAAATCATCTGGTAAAATCATCTAAAAGTGAGGAGGATTTTCCATGATTACGTATCCACATTTAAAAGAAGGCGCCTCAATAGGGGTAACAGCACCTTCATCTGGTATACCTGCTGAATTACATCAACTGGTTACAAATTCATGCACCCGGCTGGAACGAAGTGGTTTTCGAATGACCTGTGGTGAGACTGTTTGGACGCAAAACAAGGCAAAATCGGCATCTGCTATAAAACGGGCAACCGAATTTAATACGTTTATGGCTGACAGCGAAATCGACATCCTTATTCCCCCATGGGGAGGCGAATTGTTAATCGAAATCCTCGAATATATCGACTATGAAAATATTAAAAACAAGTGGATATTAGGGTACTCCGACATTAGCGGCTTGCTCTTATCGATCACATTGAAGACAGGAATCGCAACTGCTCATGGAACGAATTTAATCGATTTACGAGGAGAATTTTCCGATGAAACCACCGCCATGTGGCAGACAGTCTTATCGACAAAAACGGGCGAATCAGTCCTACAGCGGTCCTCTGAACAGTTTCAGAAAGAATGGCAGCATGATCATCCCTCTCCCTGCGTTTTTCACTTAACTGAAAAAACCAGTTGGAAAACTGTCTCGAATCACAATGTCAAAATTCAAGGCCGCTTACTTGGCGGGTGTATTGATATGATTAGACATTTGATCGGTACACCATTCGGTGATGTTCAAAGCTTTAGAGGAAAATATATAAATGGGGATCCAGTTATTTGGTATTTAGAGAACTGTGAATTAAATACCACTGACCTTCGAAGATCATTGGTGCAAATGAAATTAGCTGGCTGGTTTGATCATTGCTCCGGTCTAATGTTTGGCCGAAGCCCCGCGAATACGCCCGTCGAAAACTATACGGCTGTAGATGTTTATCAAGACCTTGCTGCTGAACTCGATATCCCGATTATTTATGATATTGATTGCGGCCATGTTCCACCGCAGATTACATTTATCAATGGGGCTCATGCAGAAGTTGAGGTCGCAGATGGAAAAGGAACCGTTGTACAATACTTTCGCCCATAATGACAATTTTTCATCATTTTGGTTTTTTTGACATATTCTAAGGACAGACAATCATTAGGAGGATCACCATGTTTTTATCCTATCCTATTTTAGCGGCACTTTTGGGGATGCTGTTCGCTCAATTTGTAAAAATCCCCATCCACTATATCACGTCAAGAGAACTAAAATGGAATCTGATGTTTAGTACGGGCGGAATGCCTAGTTCACATACAGCAACCATTATTTCTTTGACTACAGCTATAGGGTTAACATCAGGATTTAAATCAAACGAGTTTGCCATTTGCGTGGTCGTGTCGATGATTGTTATGCATGATGCCACAGGTGTCCGAAGGCATGCCGGATACCATGCTGAGGTGTTAAATACTTTGTTAGCTGATTGGAATCGTCTGATTGAAACATTAAAAAATCCGAATTTAAAGAAGACTGAATCAAGAGAAAAGCTGAAAGAACTATTGGGACATCAACCTGCAGAGGTTTTCTTCGGAGTGATTACAGGAATTATTGTTGGTGTTCTCACCTACCTAGCGTATCCATTTTAATATGAAAAGGCGCACAAATCCTGTACGCCTTTTGCCAGCTAGAAGTCCTGTTGTTCTTATTTTAAAATCGAAAAAAATGGAAGAATAAGAATAGCAAGGGTAAGAATAAAAACGGCTGCCGCTCCAAATTTTTGTTTCTCCTTCCACAAAGTAACGGCAAAACCTGCGGTATAAATAGCAATGATAATCAGCACAATGACAGTGATTATCTTCAACCTACTTCCCCTCCTCCTTTACTATCCTTCCATAATCAACAATTTCAACGTTTGCCTTTACGTAAATGTCTGCTTTTAGATACGATTTGTTCCAATTGAATCTTTTATATTCCTGAATCGTTCCAAAATACTTTCGGGCATTATAGGACAACGGAAATGGTGCCCCTTTATAGTTTCTTTGAGTTTTTTTTAACACCTGCTCATTCTCTATTTCGAAATGGCGGGTTATTTCCTTTTTAATGATTTCTTGGTTTTTCTTCTTAGAGAAATCAACCATTGACGGATTTGACATAATTTCAAACTTTAATGGGAGGGTGATAAAAATCTTTGGCCTCGGTCCCTTTAAGTCCATTTTAATTTTATTGTTTTCAATTTTCATGACTCTAGCTGCGAATGATTTCAGTTTACCTGGAAATGGATTCGGCATATTCAGCAAAAAGTTGTTAATGTTTGTTGTATCATCAAGAGTATTGACGATACTTGTTTCCTGTCCGGTCAGTTTTCCAATCATCACACCATTCTTAAACACTGCTGACCCGATAAATTGGGTATCATCAAGTTCCCCTGAAGCATTCACCTGACCGGCCATGTACTCATCTTCCCCTTTATATTTAGGTTTTTTCTCCCTTACTGCAGTTGTGTTCATCGCCAGGAAGAGATCTGTTCCACTTTCCTTTGTTTTAAAAAAGCGAAAAAGGGTAGAATCGGGAATGAGCCCATTTTTAATCCCATGTTCCACCATATATTGAAAATACTTATGCGGCCTCGTTTCCATTTTTGGACGGTTTTTCAAGAAATACTCACTGGCCTTTTCTTTCGATACCGCTATATACGTATTCAACCGAATTTGTTTATCATAGGAAGCACTGCTAATAATCCGAAAAAAATTTGGATCCTTAGCAAGTTCCTCTGAAACAACAATAATTTTTAATAAATCATAACTAATGATTCGGGAGATAATGGCATTAGCTGTCACTTTCGCCACGGTGAAATCATTAGCATCGAATGAGATAATTTCCCTTGGCTTTTCCGTCGAACCGCCCCCGCCCTGCATACTCCCAACTTCGGCATTGGCAAGTAACATCGTAACTTTGAGCTTCCCCTTATGTTGGGAGCGGTCCAGTCCGAGTCCAATTACATAGGCTCTATCCTCGAGTTCTTCCCGATCCCAGCAGCCTGTTAAAGAAAAAACAATCACTACTAGCAACAAAACTTTACCTACTGTTTTGGTCTTTTGCATGTTTAAATTCTCCTTTTAACAGCGCGGACAGCCATAAAATGAGAGAAATTGCTGCGAATGCAGGGCCAGCTACTGTTTGAACCATTTTTTCCCACTCTATACCAAGCTCAATCGGTGATTCCGGAATAATGCCAATCAATAAATAAAGGGTAGCGAGCGATGGAATAAGAAATTCAAAATCCTTAATTTTAAATATATGTCCGAACATCTGAACGCTAATATACAAAAAGGCAGTGAAACGAATAAATGCGGACATAATCCAAATAATGAAAAAAATGATTTCAATATTGGGAATATAGCTTCCAAGTGATATATAGCGGATCGCCGTATGAAACGGATAGCCCACGCCACCTAACATATGGTCAAGCATGCAAATGAAAAGGAGCGTAGCCACACTAATTTGGATACTGACATATACATAGGCTATCCACGTGCCCTTTCGAAACTCTTTATATGAAGTAAGATATGGAATAAGCATCGTAAGCAGAAAAAAGTCAGCAAAAAGGGTTAAGCTTTGTGAACTTTGCTTGATGATCTCCATTTTTCCTGGGCCCCAAATAGGCAGCATGGCTTGGACATTACTATCTTGAGTACTTAATCCTAACGCAACAAACAAGCCGATAATGGCATAAAGAATAAGCAGGTACGCAACTGACCCAATATGCTGAATTCCCTTTTTTGCACCATAGGCACAAACCGCCATTAAAAGAGCATAGAGAATGAGGATGGGTGTTGTTCTGAAATAAAATGCCCTAATAATGTTGGTATAGGTTCTCGAATCAAATGAAATACCGGCTGAAGTAATGATAAAAATAACAAGACATACGAAAAAACCAAGATATTTTCCCAGTAATTTTTGAATAATAAAAAATAGGTTTTTCCCTTGAAATAACGACAGAGTCTTAAGTAATAAAAAGAAAGGAATAAAAAAAATTCCTGCAGATAGAATTGGAATCATCCAGGCAGCGTTTTGAGCCTTAGTGAACAATACAGTAGGGGTATCTTCTGTTGCTTTTGATCCTACCATTAAAATGGCAATAGACACGTATTCTCGAATTCCAAGTTTTCCAGGCAACTGATTCATCGGATGATTAACCCTTTCTTTGTTTGACCATATCCTTTGGTTTTAAATAACCTGGCCGAAACCTTGCTTTCATCGGAACATGACGGATAAGTAAGTCCTTCCCAGAGAAAAAATGCGGGGTCATCGGTGCAAAATACGATGTCCCAAACGACTTTAGCGATACTAAATAAAACAGACCTGCAATGATTAATGCAGCTACACCATAAATTCCAAGAAAGCCTGCTGTTAAGATAAATAAAAAGCGCGATATGCGAATCGCGAAATTCATGCTTGTATCACTGATAATAAAAGAACTTAAGCCGCTTAAGGCAATGACAATGATGACGATTGGGCTAATAATATTGGCTTGAACAGCAGCCTGACCCAGAATTAAAGCACCCACAATCCCAATTGTCGGCCCAATTGGGGACGGTACCCGGAGTCCGGCTTCACGAATCAGTTCAAAGGCAGTTTCCATCATGAGGATTTCTATGACAGATGGAAATGGAACCCGTTCCCTTGTTCCTGCCATGGCCATTAATAAGTCAGGCGGAATCATCCCCACATGATAATTTGTAATCGCAATATAAAAGGAGGAAGCAAATAATGAGATAAAAAAAGCAAGGTATCGCAAAAGCCTGATAAAATTCCCATACGGTGTACGCAGGTAATGATCCTCCGGTGAATGGAATAATGCCCAAAAAGTGGCGGGAAGGACAAGACAGTTTGGTGAATTGGACATTAACAAAACAATATGACCTTCTTCAATAAAAGAGGCAGCCCTGTCAGGACGTTCCGTGTTTAAAATTGTTGGAAATATGGATCTTGGCCGTTCCTCAAGATACTGCTCCAATATACTTAAATCAAGAATACTATCGGTATTAATCGAAGCCAGCCTATCTTTAACCTTTTGAATTAGTTCATCCTTTACTAAGTCTTTTTCATAAACAATCAGCACGTCATTCCTGGACCGTTTTGTAACAACATGGACCTCAGATTTTCATTTTTAATTTTTTTGCGGATTAACCCAACATTATCGGCTAACCTTTCGTTGAAGGCCTCTTTTGCCCCTTTGACAATGACCTCATTATCCGACTTTTCAATGGCACGACCTGAAATTTTCGTCGTTTCAAATGCATAGCATTGCTCATCACCATCCACAAAAAGTGCTGTAACACCTCTGGTGATATTTTCTGTAATTTCACCGATATTGGCTATTGTCTGTGCGACGGGAAAGGATACAATATCTTCAACATTCCCAGTGGGCTGCTCGTTTTCAATGAGTGGTTCTACAATGCTCCTCTGAACCTGATCCGTGTCTACCATGGTATCGATATATATGATAAAGGCACGCCTTTTTAAAGAACGGATGGTAAACTCACGAATTTTGACATCAACACTTTTTGGAATGCTAAAAAGCGCCTTAAATATCTCCCTATTTTGTTCATAATAGCGACTAATTTCTTGCTTTTTTACCTCTATGACATTCGCATTGGATTGTTCGCTTAATTGTGGTTCTGTGTTGAATGCCTTATTAATTGTTTTAATCATTTTTTTAATCATTCTGAACCACCCCTAATTTTTATATAGTTTTCCATTTTTAGGGGTATTTATGTATGTAAAGAGGGTGCGAAACTGTGTTTCGCACCCTCTTTTAGTCTACTATTCATTTATTCACAACGGTAACTGTCCACACGACTCAGCCAGTATTAAAACCCTACAGACATCTCATCTGGATGGGATCCAGCACGGCTATCCTGATTTAAGCCATCGATTTTTTCCATATCTTCAGCCGATAATTCAAAATCAAAAACATCTGCATTCTCAATAATACGGTGTTCCTTGATGGATTTCGGAATGGTAACCACTCCGTTTTGAAGATCCCAGCGCAAAATGACTTGAGCGACGGATTTATTATATTTTTGGGCAATGTCGACAAGTACTGGTTCTTCCAAGAGCTGGCCTTGCTTTAATGGAGACCATGCCTCAAGTTGAATGTCCTCTTTCACACAAAATGCCTGAAGCTCCTTTTGTGTTAAATGCGGGTGGTACTCAACTTGGTTGACCATTGGTTTAATTTCCGCGGAACTAATTAAATCTTCTAAATGGTGAATCTGGAAGTTACTTACACCAATCGCACGGATGCGCCCTTCTTTATATAACTTCTCCAAAGCCTTCCAGGTATCTTTATATTTATCTTTACCAGGCCAGTGAATTAAATAAAGATCCAAGTAATCAAGGCCAAGCTTGTTAAGGCTGGTTTCGAACGCCTTTAAAGTAGTTTCATACCCTTGATCCGCATTCCATACCTTTGAAGTAATAAACAATTCTTCACGATTAACGCCCGATTCACGGATCGCTTGTCCAACACCTTCTTCATTCTTATAAACCGCCGCCGTGTCAATACTAATGTACCCGTTTCGAATCGCTGCTTTTACGGACTCGACAACCTCTGCCCCTTCTTTAACCTTAAAAACACCTAAACCCAGCCATGGCATTTTTACACCGTTATGTAATGTAGTCGTGTCTTGTAAATTAATTGGCATTATTTATTCCTCCCTTTTAACAATAATAGTATCATACAACTGATTGAATTTTCACTTTTCAGATACTGGATGATGGAAAAAGAATGAACATTGTTTGGCTATTTTCTCCAATGGTCGGGAATACGTAAAGAAGCGGGCAATTTGGTCGACCTATCACCCTTAGCCGAGTTAATTTGTGCCTGAGTGAGAAAAATACTCCCTGTAAGATTAGCACCACTTATATCAGCATCTCTAAAATCAGCACCAATCAGATCAGTCACCCGCATGTCAGCCCCTCTGAGGTCAGCTGCTATCAACAATGCTCCTCGTAAGTTAGCCCCTCTAAGGTTAGCACCTTTTAATTTTGCACCCAATAGGTCCATACTACGCTTTATTTTTTTAGAAGAGGGCACTTGGGCACGAACCAATTCACTAGTTTGTAGCAGTAACTCATTAACCATGGCTCTATGGTCCGGTATATTAAGCTCCATAATTAATTTCGGGCTTAAATAAGTGAGTTTCTCCGTTTTTTCTAGAGCTTCCTGCAAAACTTGAGTAATAGGTTGAGTTTCTTGTAAACTTAGTGCTTCATTTAAGTAATAAAGCATTTCATGAAGCTGCTGCATGATCGGAAATAGATCAAACATTTCCTTAGCTGACTCTGGATGATCCCGCCAATCATTTCCATCATAAGTTATTTGAGATACCTTTTGACCTGCACCAAAGCATTCATATACCGTGCAACCGCGAAACCCTTTATTTCTCAGGTGGCTGTGAATCCCACATCGATAATCTGCTTGCAAGTTGGAACAAGGTGTCCCACTATCTTTATCAACTGGAAAATCTGCTGACTTGGCATATGGTAACGCTACGCAGCATAGCCCAAAGCAATCTTCACAGTTAGCACTGTAACGATGGATATTTTTGTCATTTCTTGTTAAGTGTTTTGTCAAGCCTAACACTTCCTTTGAAGTTACTTAAAGTAATGATTTACGGCTCATTGAGGAATACTACCATCATTCTACTATAAAGCTGTCAAAACTTGAGTAATCTTTTACGGTTATTACATATAAAGGTGGATCATATGTTTCTTATTATAAGTGGCTTTATCTCAATCCTTTGCGCCTGGAGATGGGGAGATTGGAAAAATTGGCGCCGGTATCTTAGCACCATCCAATACTTTATTATCGGTGACATGCTTTATAACTTGTTCACGATGGACTTTCCGTTGTGGCAATATCCCAATCCGCCAAACCTTTTGCCAAATCATTTGTTTACTAACCTCTTTATTATGTTTATCATCTATCCAAGTACGGTGCTCATCTTTTTATATCGCTTTCCTAAACGAAACTTCTTTCATCAGCTTCTGTTTATGTCGATATGGATTTTACTTTGGGCAGTTTTCGAATATTTTATGGTTTACTTTGGACTGTGCGTTTATCATCACGGCTGGTCATATGGCTGGTCTATTTCTTTTGCAAGCATGATGATACCTATGCTGTTACTCCATCATAAGCACCCGATGTGGGCGTATTTGTTATCGATACCGATTATTGTATTTTTACTGTTCTGGTTTCATGTGCCGATTTTTACTAATAAATGACCATCATCTAGGCGGGCTATCTTCATTCCCCTTTTGAAGGGCAAGCCCCGCTTCTCTTCCCAAAAATGGCCTTCATACACATTTTTAGTGGTTGAGAATTCACTTGTTTTGTGATTGGATTATCAATAAGGGGGAATCAAAATGAAAGGTAAAATGAGACTGATCACGACCATGCTCATTTTTGGAAGCATCGGTATTTTTGTAAAAAAGATAGATCTAACTTCAAGTGAAATTGCATTCTTACGAGGGGTAATCGGAAGTTTGTTCCTGCTTCTTGTTAGTTTACTAGTGAAGCATAAGCCATCATTTAAAGCGCTTAAGAAGAATGCCGTTCTCCTACTCTTATCAGGGGCGGCGATTGGCTTTAATTGGATCTTTCTTTTCGAATCCTATCGATACACGACAATATCCAATGCAACAATAAGCTATTACTTTGCGCCTATCTTTGTTATGTTGTTGTCACCATGGGTTCTGAAGGAAAAACTGACAAGCATGAAGGTTGCTTGTATCATAACGGCCATGGTTGGTCTATTTTTAATCGTTAATCCTGGGGGTGGCGGCACAAGTAGCTCTGGACATCATGCACTTGGGATTTTCTATGGTCTATTAGCGGCGGCATTCTATGCAAGCATAGTGTTAATGAACAAATTTATTAAAGATTTATCAGGCTTTGAAACCACGTTAGTACAATTAATGGCAGGAGCATTGGTCTTACTGCCCTATATATTGTGGCAGGGTCATCTTCATTTGGCTGGTTTAAACTCGACTTCTATTATGTTTATCCTAATTCTTGGTGTTGTACATACAGGGGCTGCCTATTTTTTATATTTTACATCCATTCAAAAGTTAAAGGGGCAAACGATTGCCGTTCTAAGCTATATCGATCCGATTTCCGCTGTCCTCATGGCGTCCATTTTCTTAAGCGAAAACATGACAGTGATACAACTAGTCGGCGGTGTTCTAGTTTTGGGGGCAACATTTTTAAGTGAGTTAACCATCGTGAAAAAAGAACAGGCCCCCACTACCTTTTAATCCTAAAAATGCAGTCACAAAAACAATATGCTAGAGAAAGCGTATCAGTTTCACATAGCGTTCAAGATTTTCCAAGATAATCTAATTGCTCGCATAAGGTTTATAATAATATGAAACAATTAGGCTATATTTTTCGTCATAGCTAATGAAATTATTTTTGTTGTGAAAGGAATATGCAATCTTGAAACGAAAACGGATAGGAAATTCCATTTATTTATTTCTCCTTGTGTTAACCGCTATCCTATTGTTTATATTTTTTGATAAAGAAATTAATCCTTTTACGGACTCAACAAATACTCGATCTGACTCATACCCAACTGAACTTCATCCGATTGTGAAAGAACGGAGCAATCAATTAATCCAACAATCTGCGAAAAAAGGAATTGTGATTGTGATTACGGATGACTTCCGAAGTGCCGAAGATCAGAATCGACTTTATGAAAAAGGACGGACAGCAAACGGGACAATTGTCACGTATGCCAAAGGGGGAGAGTCCTACCACAATTTTGGGCTTGCCGTTGATTTTGCGCTAAAGACCCCTTCAGGAGATATCATTTGGGATCGGCAGTATGATGGAAATAAAAACGGGAAAGCAGATTGGAACGAGGTTGTTGAAATGGCAAAGGTTCTCGGCTTTGAATGGGGAGGGGATTGGGCTGACTTTAAAGATTATCCCCATTTAGAGATGAATTTTGGCTTGAGTATTGCTGATTTACAAAATGGGGATCGACCTGCCGGCACATCACTGACAGCCGATACCATGGAAGACGGACAGTAATTAGTTACTGTTCGTCTTTTTTTTGCGAAATAATGCAATAATAACTATATATATATCAATCCTTGTTTACTATGATATACTTTAGAAAGTTTGCTCGTCAGAGAGGGGTTAATTTAGTGCCGTTACAAAAATCAGCTGCTAAAACAAAATCGACATATATATTTTTACTCGTTACAGGGATTGTGCTTGTTGCCTTTAATTTACGCCCTTCAATTACATCTGTTGGCCCGTTAATTGGGATGATCCAGGAAAATGTTGGACTGGCACATTGGAGCGCAGGCTTATTAATGAGCTTGCCCCTACTGGTTTTTGCCGCCATGTCACCCATTGTCCCAAAACTTGCTAATCGGCTAACAAATGAGAAGACTTTACTCCTGGGATTAATCTTCCTTTTCATCGGTATCACTATTCGGTCCATCCCGATGACCTTTTTTCTTTTCACCGGAACTCTTCTTGTTGGTGCCGGAATTGCCATTGGAAATGTTCTTTTACCCGCTGTTGTAAAGGATAAATTCCCACAAAAATTTGGTCTAATGACAAGCGTTTATTCCACTTCCATGGGTCTGATTGCCTCATTAGCATCAGGTGTTAGTGTTCCATTAGCTACAGGTTTACATCTTGGATGGCAAGGTGCCCTCATCGTATGGGGAATACCGGTTGTGGCTGGTATTTTGGTTTGGACCTTTCTTCTCAAAATGAATCAAGGAAGTCAAAATGGGATAAAAAGAGCTACTTCTGACTCGACACTAATCTGGCGCTCATCTCTTGCTTGGCAAATCGCCATCTTTATGGGATTTCAGTCCTTTTTGTTTTATGTAACGATTTCATGGTTACCTGAAATCTTACATAGTCGCGGGATGAGTATGGGAACTGCTGGCTGGATGCTTTCATTTACCCAATTAGTGGGATTACCTGCCAGTTTTTTCATCCCTGTCATCGCCGGACGGTTTCGTTCACAGGTATGGATTGCTTTCATGTTAAGTTTGTGCTCTGTTTTTGGCTATGGTGGATTACTTTTGGGCTCGTCCTATCCCATTTTAATTACAAGTATTACTTTAATTGGGGTCGGGTTAGGGGGAATGTTTCCATTGGCCTTAAGCTATATCGGTCTTCGCGCTCGGAATGCCAATCAAGCGGTAGAATTATCAGGAATGGCACAATCAACTGGTTATATCTTGGCGGCAATAGGTCCCCTGTTTATTGGTTATTTGTATGATCTTACCCATATATGGACCGTTCCGCTGACGACGTTAATAGTGATCTCGATAATCATGATGGTTTTTGCGATGTTATCAGGTCGTAATCGATTTGTTTAATATTTATCAGACGTACAGTACCAATTACTGTTCGTCTTTTTTCTTTTTGTGACCGTACAGGTACATCTTACTTGGACGAACCCCCTAAATCCTCCTCTCAAAAATTAACTCTCATTCATTTGAATAATCCTATTGTTGTTCTGCAAACTAATAGCAAAACATTATGCTGCACACAATGGAAGGACATAGAATGGGAAAAAAAACTGTACTTTTTTTTAGCATCGTTTTCCTTTTGCTGATAAATACAGCACCAGCACATGCCATTGGAAAGAACCCCAGCAATTTGTATGTAGTTAAATCCGGGGATTCGCTACCGGCAATTGCACATACATTCGGGACAACCGTAGAAGACCTGAAACTAACGAATGGATTACAATCCGATACAGTAGTAGTAGGTCAGAAATTATATGTTCCTTTTGTCTACGAAGTAATGGCCGGGGATAGCCTGGATAAAATTTCAGCTGCCTATCATTCTTCAGTCGAGAGAATAAAAGCAGCAAATGGACTTTCAGCTACTCAGCTTTATTTAGGACAAAAGTTATTGATTCCTCCTCAAAGAATGAACATGGATGGGCAGTATATTCTCATGACGAAGGAGGAATTTAAGAACTGGTTATTCCATCATCAATTTTCTAGAAAAATTACGATCATCCAACATCATCATACCTGGCTCCCTTCATATAAGCATTTCCATGGTTCCAATCATTTTGCCATGCTGAAAGGTATGGAAAATTTCCATATAGAAAAAATGGGTTGGAAAACGATCGCGCAAAATATCACCACGTTTCCAGATGGAAAAATAGCTGTTTCTAGACCATTTAACATTGCTCCTGAAGGTACAATCGGGGCCAAAGCCAACACCACAGGGCTCACCATCGAAAATGTAGGGAACTTTGATATCGGTCATGATGTGATGACACAGGCACAAAGGGATACCATTGTGACGATCACGGCATTGCTTTGTATTAAATTTAGATTAACGCCCTCTATTGACAGTATCACGTACCATCATTGGTGGAGTTTGAGAACGGGTGAAAGGGTATTAGATAACGGCCCGGACTATAATGTTAAAACCTGCCCTGGTACCGGGTTCTTCGGTGGAAATTCTACGGTTAGTGCAAGGAATAACTTATATCCCCTCGTATCACGGAAGATGCAAGAAATAGCAGAATCAAAATAAGCGAACAGTGACAGTCACTGTTCGCCATTATTTCGTTTCGCAAATAAACTTGCCCGTTTCGCAAATAAATCCCGTGGTTTCGCAAATAAACTTCCCCGTTTCGCAAATAAACATACTGGATCCACTCACAACCTAATATTAATTTTAAAAAACAGCTTAAAATAAGGACGAAACCAGATAAACCGCTGCTCCCCACATGACCACGGCAGAGATTTTATTCAAAACGAGCATAAACCTTCCCGATTTATCGAGTTTTCCACTTAGACGCCCCATTAATGCTAAGCCCAAAAACCAAATCCACGAAACCAAAATACAGGAAACAGTAAAGATGACTTTTTCTTCTCCTTGGTAACTTAACGAACTCGTACCAATTACTCCTATCGTGTCCAGAATGGCATGCGGGTTTAGTAACGAAACAGAGGCCGCAAACACCACTTGTTTTTTTAAGGGAAACTTCTTAGCCACCTCTTCACGGTCCATACTTGGTTGGCTATTCCATGTCGACCAACCCATGTAAAGTAAAAAGACGACCCCTCCTCCAATCAGGATTGTCTTTATCCAAACGGAGCTCAAAATCAGTATAGATACACCTAAAACAGATACCAGGATTAAAAGGGTATCACACAAAGCAGCCGTAATCACAACAGGTAATGCTTTTGTATAACGCGGCTGCATGGCCCCTTGATTGAAAACAAAAACATTTTGGACCCCAAGAGGCAAAATAAGTCCAAGTGCAAGAATAAATCCATGAAAAAATGGTTCCATCATCCGATCCCCCCTTACGAGCTAACGTAATTTCACACGGTAATGCCTCATAGATCTTGGCACACCTTTTAACTCCAGTACTCCACTATAGATTAAATGCCTAATCCGATATTCCAAATAAAAATCACCAACTACGCCGTCTGTCTGACCTATAATTTCCCCAATCACTTTAGCGGCCAAAATAAAGTCCCTCTTCTGCTGCTGCTCGCTGTGCATTCTTTCAATCGTACTGATGATGAACTGATCATAATAATCTTCAGGAACACCCTCTATTCCTCCATTTTGCCAGATACGAAGGACATCCACTGTTTGCGCCAGTGATTCCCATTCTAGTTGGAATTGCGCTCGCTCCTGGTTAGATAATGGGGCCCTCGTTTTATTTTGCTGAAATAGAAGTTTTAGATTTTTCGGGTGAACCCCACTTGAATGGTGCAGGGTCTGAAATTCATCTTCGTTTAAAAAGTTCCCTTTTTGAAAAAGCTCAGTTGTATTCAATAAGATCACTTCATTGGCTTTATCCTTTAGCAATTGAAGGATAAATCGGACACCTGTTTGTTCCTCTCCATTATCTGCCGTCCAAATATAAATGGGTTTATTCTCTGGTATCTCCGAAATCTCTAAAAGCGTTTTGTTAAAGGTATTTTCAATGTCAAAATGATCCTGCTCCAAATTGATATTTTCATTTATCCACTCAAACCGATTCGTTTGCCCTTGTTTCTGGTCAAGCTGCCACACTGGTCCGATGCTAAAAAAAACCTGGAAACCAATTACCGTTTTAGGTCGGTCCAGCCCAACCCTAATTGCACCAGCTGTCGATTCGGAACAGACAAGATGGACCTCCCCCTCTATTGGAAAGGTGGCTAATCGATTCTTATGTATGAGTTGATTAATTTTTTCTACCATCATGTTGTTCACTTCCAGACTGACTGAGTAGCCTCTGCCAATCAGTGGTTCCATTTCTTCATGGTTAAAGGTTGCAAACTCCCCTTCGTGGTTGAGTTCATATGTTTGCCATTCCCCGCAATCGAACATTTCTTTTACCGTTAAGTAGCGTAATTCTCCCACACGATAAACAAACACAATATTTGGCTCCAAGAAAAAATAGATAAACGGAAATTTCTCTCTCGATTTAATGGTCTTCAGCCCCTTCTTATTTAAGAATATTACCATATTCAGGCTATTAAGTTACTGTTTTCACCTTCATAATTATGCCATTATCAAAATATATGGTAACATCTTTAGCATATATTTTTTGTAGGGAGAGAGAATTATGAACGTTTTATGGGATTTTGATGGAACCATATTTGACACTTATCCATCACTTGTAGAGGGGTTTGTCCAAGTTAGTCAAAAGGACCTCGACCGCATGGAAGTCTTGAAATGGCTTAAAATTGATTCTAAAACTGCCTTTAAGTACTATGGCATTAGCGAGGATCAAAGAGGCGAATTTGAAAAATATCATAATCATTATTCGAGAGAGAGCAGCAGGCCATTCATCCACTTAGAGGATGCATTATCATCTGTTGATCAAAATATTATCGTGACACATCGCGATAAAGAATCTACCAAGTATCTCCTTGAAAAATTTAATTTAGCTAAATACTTTAAAGAAATTGTTTCTGTAGAAGAAGATGGTTTTACGAGAAAACCCCATGTTTCCTCGTATGAATATGTTCTAAAACGCTTTTCTATTGATTTGGTCGTGGGTGACCGAGAGTTAGATTTAATACCCGCAAGACAACTAAAGATTCAAACGGTAGCCTTCCAGAATCAAAATATTGAAGCAGATTTTCATATTGAGAGTTATGCAGACTTTATTCCGATGGTTCTTGCTCCACTTCAAGAATAACAAGGTAAATTGCCTATTGACCTTTTCAAATATTTGTATTAAGATTACCAACAATATTAATCAGAAATCAATTGAAGCTATGATAAGGACATGAGTCATTCGTATTTTTTCTAACCAGAGAATAGGGTCATCGGCTGGAAGCCCTAAAGAAGCAGCGAATGGTTTACCACCTTGGAGCTATTATCGGGAAATGGGCAACCAGAGTATCTGTAATCGGTAAATCCGTTATCTTTTCGAGCTAAAAACACGCTTGATGATGTGTTTTTTGGAATTAGGGTGGTATCACGACCGCACTCGTCCCTATCATTGGGATGAGTGCGGTTTTTTATTTTTACAAACCTTTCATACGAATGGCGTTGAAAAGGACATGAATCATTCTGACAGATTCTTACCAGAGAACAGGGTCAATGGCTGGGAGCCCTGAAGAAGCAACGAATGGTTTACCACCTTGGAGCTATTATCGGGAAATGGGCAACCAGAGTATCTGTAATCGGTAAATCCGTTATCTTTTCGAGCTTAAAACACACTAGAGTATGTGTTTTTTGGAATTAGGGTGGTATCACGACCGCACTCGTCCCTATTGTTGGGATGGGCGCGGTCTTTTTTTATACAATTTTAAAAATCAGGGGGAATAAGCATGTCTAATCAATTGGAAGCTGAAAAAAGGAATCATCGGAAGTTAGGTCAAGAATTGGAACTGTTCACATCATTGGAAGAGGCCCCTGGAATGCCTTTTTTCTTACCAAATGGAATGGTGGTTCGAAATGAACTTGAAAATCTTTGGAGAAAAAAGCACCAAAAGGCTGGCTATCAGGAAATTAAAACACCGATTATGATGAAGCAGGAACTTTGGGAACAATCAGGTCATTGGGATCACTATCACGAAAATATGTATTTCTCTAATGTGGATGAACAAAAGTATGCGATTAAACCGATGAATTGTCCTGGAGCCTTATTAATTTTCAACAGCAAACGACGAAGTTATCGCGAATTGCCGATTCGTTTCGCAGAACTTGGATTAGTGCACCGGCATGAGCTTTCAGGTTCGTTAAATGGACTTTTGAGGGTTCGTTCCTTTACGCAAGACGATGCCCATTTATTTGTTCGAGAAGACCAGATTGAATCTGAAATTGATAAGGTTTTAACATTAGTTGATGAGTTTTACTCCCACTTCGGGTTTGTATATAAAGTAGAGCTTTCAACAAGACCTGAAGAATACATGGGTTCAGAAGAAATCTGGGATCAAGCTGAGCTAGCATTGGAAACTGTTTTAAAGGATAAAAATATTAATTATCAACTAAATCCAGGTGACGGAGCTTTCTATGGTCCGAAGATAGATTTTCATATTTTAGATTCACTTGGACGAAGCTGGCAATGCGGAACGGTCCAATTAGATTTTCAAATGCCGCAAAAGTTCAATTGTGCATACGTGGGTGAAGATAATAAACCACATTGTCCTGTCATGATACATCGAGCTATCTATGGTTCCGTTGAACGATTTATGGCCATTTTAATTGAACATTTTGCCGGAGAATTTCCACTTTGGTTATCACCCGTGCAGGCAAAAATAGTTCCTATTTCAGATTCACATTCAGATTATGCAAATGATATGAAATCCCAATTGGAAGCAGCAGGAATACGTGTGGAGGTCGATTTCAGGACAGAGAAAATGGGGTTGAAGATTAGAGAAGCGGAAAAGCAAAAGATCCCCTACATGCTCGTGATTGGTGATCAGGAGGTGGCGAATCAATCTGTAGCTTTAAGAAAACGCAAAGAAGGGAACCTTGGTGTGATGAGCATTTCAGAAACAATCGACCGTTTCAGGAATGAGATCAACAGAGGGAAATAAACCATTACACACAACCGAAAGAATTAGTGAGGTTTAAGACGGATCAAGAGGGCCTGCACTTATTGGTTGGGGGATCAGGTTAAGCACCCGATCTGATGAATAGTCGTAGTAATTCCGCTTAATTATAAAATAAAGTAAAAAACAGCTTAAATAGCCGGAGTATTTCCGTTTACGGACTCAAGAAATGTGAAAATGGGAGATTTTCCTTTGCATAACCGGAAAATCTCCGCTTGTTTACCCCAAATCGGGCTCCATTCTGCATCTAACAGGAAAATCTCCGCTTGTTTTGGTTTCGCTGGTTTCTCACTCTAATAATTTTTAGTTAGGAAGGGTTATTTGCCATGAAACGCCAAACCGATCATTTAGCCAGCCGAACTTCTTACTGAAACCGTAATTACCTAATGGCATAAGAGCTTGTCCACCCTCGCTTAATTTCTGAAACAACTGGTCAATTTCTTCTTCTGAATCACACGTAACATAGATAGAAAAAGAAGGTGTGAAGGAAAACTGGTGTTTCACATGACTGTCAATGCAAAAGAATTCTTGCCCTTTTAAAGAGAAGGTAGCCTGAAACACGGTTCCTTCTTTACCTGCTTCATTTGCTCCATACCGAGCAATACTTGTAATTTCAGAATCCTCGATGAGAGATGTGTAATAATTCATCGCTTCTTCCGCCTTGCCATCTTGGAACATTAAAAATGGGATCACCTTTTCCATACTTATGATTCCTCCTCAATACTTATTATTTTGTACCTAGAGCATTTACATGCTTTACATATTCTTCATACCATTTCTTCCATTCTTCTGCCCGCCATTCGATACTTTGGCCGTCCATTAGGGCTTTGATGACGTCAAGACAAAGGTGCCAACCGGCAAGGTCTTTTGGGGTATGATCGGTGATTGTTTCAATTCTTTCCTTCAAGATTAACTGACAACCTTCCGCTTCAGGAATGATTTCAAAACGAACACTATAAGCCCACCAATCAAATTCCAAGACAGAATTCGGGTTAAGCTCTGTTATGGAAAGTTTCTCAAAGGTGCCGTTTTGCATATCAAACTGCATAAAGCCACCTTCTTGAAGTCCGCCCACCTGGAGTTCAGGGAACCATTTCATCAGTTTTTCATTGTCCGTAAGCCAGGACCATGTCTCTTCAACGGAATGGTTTAGTTGACGCTCAAATTGGGCAATCCACCCTTGTTCTACCTTTTTAATAGAAGCAATCATTTCACGTCCTCCTTAATTGTTGTTATTCTTATTTTAATCATTATGGGCCATGCCTTACAAGGGGTCTCTTCTGGGTATCAGTGCATAATGCATGTCATTCATTTAAAAAAGGGGCCTTATAAACCTCCCCCTAAGGTTCATTTGTTACCGTTGTCCTCAAAAAGTCGGTGCCACGGGCACAATCAACCTTCTGAAATAAATATCTTACTGATAGAAAATAATCGGTAGACTAAAATCATTATTTTTCTAAAATGAGAGTCATAGTCTGTACATATTTTTCATTTACTATAAATAGTAATCATCATTTCAAGGTAAGGGGTCTATACATGGAAGCTTGGATAACAGAAACGATGGATACATATGGCTATTTGGGGATTTTTCTCTTGATTGCAGTAGAAAATATTTTCCCACCTATTCCCTCTGAGGTGATATTAACCTTTGGCGGCTTTATGACCACGACAACCCATATGAGCATCTTCGGCGTGATTGCTGTTTCAACGGTTGGTTCTGTTGCAGGAGCAGTGGTTTTATATCGGATTGGCCTACTGCTCGATACCAATCGCCTCGAAAGAATCGTAGACAAGTGGGGACATATCCTTAGGCTAACGAAAAAAGACATACATAAAGCGATTGCCTGGTTTCAACGCTTTGGTGTTTGGGCAGTGTTCTTCGGCAGGCTGATTCCACTGATTCGGAGTTTGATCTCCATTCCCGCGGGCATGGCTCGGATGAACATGGGGACGTTTTTATTGTTTACGACAATGGGCACCCTTATTTGGAACACGATCTTAGTAAATGCAGGAGCGGCAGTAGGTGCCTCATGGGATGACATCACCCGCTATATGGATGTGTACTCAAATGTCGTCTATCTTATTTTGGGAGTGCTTCTGGTCATATTCTTGATCCTTTATAGTAAAAATAAAAGAAAATTCCAAAAATAACGCGGAACAAGATAGAAGGTCTATTTTTTCCCAAAGTTAAAAAAGGACCTTGACTACAACTAGTTGTAGTCAAGGTCTTTTTGTGGGAACAGTCCCCTTCTTTATTAATGCATGCCTTCTTTACTCTTCATCCAATGTAAAATCTTTTACCGGCAAAGGCTCGTTCTCCCCATGGGTTGGTTTGCGTAGATTGAAGAACGCTTTAATACAGAAATAGACTAGCCCAATAACCCCGATTAAGAAAATCGTGTCTGGAACGGCTCTCCATAGGAGTAAATTATGAACAATTTCTTTCCCGTAAAAAATCCCAGGATCTCTTGATGCCCAGTATCCTTTTTCATAAGCGATCTTTAATTGGATAAATCCGATTGGCAATAAGGAAACAAAGACCATTCCGGCCAAACCAATATTTAACATCCAGCAAACAAACTTTAACAACTTATCATTCCATGCCTTAGGATTGACAACATTTCTAAGTGCGAACAGGAGCAGTGAAATAGCAAACATACCGTACACACCCATCATTGCTGCATGACCATGTGCTGGTGTTAACTGCTGACCATGTTCAAAGTAATTGACAGCTGGAAGGTTAATTAGGAATCCCAATACCCCTGCACCCACTAAATTCCAGAGAGCAGTAGAAATCAAGAACCAGAATGTGGACTTGTACGGGAAGTCCACTCCCCCGTCACGGAGCATTTTGTATTGCTCATAGGCTTCAAGAATCAACAAGGTAAGAGGAATAATCTCTAATGCTGAGAAAACAGAGCCTAGAGCAATCCACACTTCTGCCGAACCATTATAGTAATAATGGTGGCCAATCCCAATAACTCCACTTCCTAATAAAATCGTAATCTGAAAATATAGGGCTTTTATTGTTGAACTCTTTGTTACCAGCTTCATTTGAACCATTAGGAACCCAATAATGACAACCGCAAAGACTTCAAAAATACCTTCTACCCATAAATGCACAATCCACCAGCGCCAGTAGTCAGCCATTGTGTAGCTAGTATCCGGTTGGATGAAGAAGGCAAAGCCATAGAATAATGGAACAGCAATGGAGGCATAAAAGAGGAGATGAACAAGGCCCCCTCGATCGGTTTCTCGTTTTAATGCACTCCTGATTCCTCTAAACACAATAACAAGCCAAATAATCATTCCGATTGCCAAAATATATTGCCAGAATCTCCCTAACTCTAGGTACTCCCAGCCCTGATGGCCAAATAAAAACCATTTGTTACCTAAGTAGCCCTTCACACCTAACCATTGTCCGAGCATACTGCCAAATACTAATACAACCAATGCCCAAAATAAGATATCTACTAATAAACCTTGACGCCTTGGTTCATGTCCGCCAACAAGCGGCGCCACATAAATACCTAATCCCAGCCAAGCGGTGGCAATCCAGAAAATCGCCAATTGAAGGTGGATCCCTTTAGAAATACTAAATGGCAGCAATTCCGCAATCCACTTCATTCCAAAGAAGCTTTCAGGTTCTGTATAATAGTGTGCCAATAATGCTCCAAACATGACTTGGATAAAGAATAGAATCGAGACGATCACAAAGTATTTACTGCCTTTGACTTGCGACAATGTAACGGGTATTTTATATAAATCTATTTTCGGGAAATTTCCAGGCGTATAGGCCTCTTTCATTCCTAAATGATACCGATAGAATACATACAAGATAAGTGCCATGAATAGTGATAAAACCGTAATACTTACGCCACTCCAAAGAACGGTAGAATAACTCATCACATTCCCAGCATCCTTATAATATGGCCAGTTGTTGGTAAATGAAATCGTATCATGAGGACGATTGGTACTTGATAACCAAGCAGTCCAGAAAAAGAAATCAGAAACCTGTGTGATCTGATCCCCTTCATCTACCCATGCGCGGTTTTTCACGGGTAGGTCTTTTTCCTTAATCAAATTGGGTTGTATTCCCCACCCATCACCTTCCGTAAATACTTTGCGGTAATATTTCCTCACTTGTTTTAGACCATTAACCTGCGCATCTGTTAATACAAGTGTGTCAGTCTTTTTGATATAGCGGTTTTTTCGTATTTCCTTTGTTACATCTTCACGAATCGCCGCTTTCGTATTTTTCGAAAGATCTGCAAAGGGAACTCCTTCCGCTTCCATTGCGTAGAAATCTTGCATACCCTCCGTGTAGATTTTTAAGGCTTCAGCCGTATAATCCGGGCCCATGTATGAGCCATTCCCTAATACGGTGCCATAGTCCATCAAGGCATATTTTTGAAAAACAGCTTGCCCGCCTTTAATGGAATCCTTGGTAAACAGCACTTCACCATTTTCGTTGGTCACCAATGGTCTTGGTGCCTCCGTTTTAAAAATCCAGTATCCTCCAACTAATAACACGGTAAACACTAATAATAACGTTGCGACACAGATTGATTTAATTAAACTGTATTTAACCTGGTTTTGTTTCTTTCCTTGGGTCTTCGTCACTTTTACAACTTCCATGACTTAACACCTCTCTTCAAAATTTAGAGCTGCTTTTTTCATTGTGAACATAATCACAAGCAATACCCCCAACAATGGGAGAATGTCCTTCCTGCGCTCTTTTACACGCATACAAAATATTCTTTTAAAGATGGCTCACAGTCATATTCGGTTACAGATGCTCCCATTTCCGAAATCCTCATGTCTATTGGTTGAACACCAATACTTCGCCACGCTTTATTCAGTTCCTCCATTTGGGCTTCCTCTTTTAGGAAGGCAATGCCACAATCTCCGCCGCCGGCACCAGATGATTTACCACTGCCAAACGATTCTGCGGTATCACATAAGTCCATTAATCTTGTGGTTTCAATGGATATCGCGGCAGCCTTACCCAGCTGCTTAAGGACTTTCCGATTTTCTGTAAGGCTTGAAATAGCTGCGGCGCAATCATTTTCCTCAAAGCTTTGAATCAATCTGGCAACAGCCTGGGAACTTTCTTTCAAAAACAGGGAGTAAGCTTCCCTATTCCGATTACGAAATGCTTGAAACTGATTAATCATAGGTGCTGTCGATGCTGCCTCCTTCGTCCAACCAACACAAAATGTAAGTTGTAGGGGTGCTTTAATAGGAATAATTGATAAATTAGGCCACGGTTTTTCAATGAGTTGACTTAGTTTCGTCCCATGCAGTAATTCATTTCGTAGCCAATTTTGATTAAATGGAGTATACACAAGCCATCCGCCATAGGTAGATGCAGCAATATCTACTCCAGAACCATTTTTTTGCGCTTGTAAATGAGCCATTGCTGAAAGTTTAAAAATTTGATCAAGCGATGGAGCCTCTTCTTCCCTCTCACAATGGAACCTTAAAATGGCGGAAATAACCGCAACAACAACAGCAGCACTTGAACCTAGACCGTATTTTCTCCCTGTTAGACGATCCGCTAAGCCACTTTTTACGGTTACATGACATGGCTTTATGGATACTGATTGCTCCTGCAAATACTGATAGGCAATGGTGATTGCGTTTTTAATAAATCGCAAGCGTGGATCTGGTAAACTAAATAAAACCGATTTTCCACTTATATCCCAAGATACTTGCCCGAGTCCTAACTGTGGAAGCGAAAGGACATTTCTTTCATTTGGTTCAATAGTAGCCGTCATATACCGATCAATCGCTGCTACAACAGCCTGCTGATTTTCCAGAACAGCGTATTCACCGGCAATGACTAGTTTTCCCGGAACTGTCACACGATAGCTTGAATAAGTCATGATCCTTCATCCCTTCAAAAACAAGGCCATTACCCTTGCAAATGAGTTTATTTTGCTACTTTCCTATTTCTGAATGATTGAATGTTTGCAATTTCTCTTTTCCCTGAATTAGACAAATACGAAATACCCGGCCCTGGCTGGCAATGATAGATTTCCTGTACACCTGGTATACGGATCAGGGCCTCCCTGACCACCTGCTCATCCTTTGGCTGACAAAGCACCTTAACATTCGGTCCAGCATCAATCGTAAAGTAGGCTTGAATACCTGAGGAGCGAAGGTTCTTTACTCCCCTTATTACCTCAACTGTTGCGCTATTCCAATACGAAAAGGGTGGTTGAGATGCAAATGTAGTTGCATGCATCTTAAGGGCATTGGCTTCCACGACACTTCCCAGCATGTCAAAGTCACGATTCTTAATGGCTTCTTTGGCAACTAGAAGGTCTTTTTCAACTGTATCAAGCCAATGGGCATATAAGGAGGAGGTCTCCACCGCACGCTTCATTCCCTCACTGCTTGATATCTCCTTAGGCTTCGATGTAAGCAGCACAGAAAGGACGCTAAGGTCCCAATCTTTTCCGCCTTTAAGCGGTTGAGCAAAGGAGTCTGTTCCATCATCTTCTATTCCTTTTTGCCATTCTACAAACCCGCCATAGATTGAGCGGCAGGCAGAACCCGATCCAAGACGTGCTAATTGAGATAATGCCTTTTGATCTAAATTCAAACCGATTGCTTTCGTTGCCGCTGCTGCTAAGGCAGCATAACCGGATGCGGAGGAAGCAAAACCAGCTGCAGTTGGAACATGGTTCGTTGAATTGACAACCGCATGAAAATCTTTTCCTGCCATTTCTCTAATTCGATCAAGGAAACGGGTAACCTTGCTCATTTCGAATTCATTTGCTAATTGATTATTAATAATAAATACATCGACTGAAAGACATGTACAGAACTCTACAGTCGTCGTTGTATAAAACTTATTGAGGGTTAGCGAGAGACTGCTGTTCATTGGCAGGATCTTTGACTCATCCCGTTTACCCCAGTATTTGATCAAAGCAATATTTGTATTTGCCTGTGCAGTTGCTTTCATCTGTACCCCCCACTTTCATCATTTAGTTAATTTCCGCTCCCCTTGTCATCTGTACAAAAGACCAGGTGTTACACGCCCCCGCTTTCATTAATGCTTTAGCAATCACCTGGGCATGTGTGGCAGTTTGAGCGAGTGCCACTATACATCCACCCCGGCCACCACCAGTTAATTTTGCCCCAAGTGCCCCTGCTTTTCGTGCGGCCTCAACGAGTCTATTAATCTTCTCATTACTAACACCGAGATCCGCCAGCTCTGATTGGGCTAAATCAAATAATTGACCTAATAACCTTAGATCCCCCTTAGAAATAGCCCTTCTAGCTTCAAGCGTAACTGTACCAAGCTGGTTCAACGATTTCTGTGTCCTTTCGGGATTTGCAGCATGCTTCGCTTTGATACTTAAGACGGCTCCACGGGTATCACCAAAATGACCCGTATCAGCCACCACTAGAAAAAGAGGCCCACCCATTTGTAACGACTCTATCTTTTTCCCTTTTTGAAACCAAATTGGATACTCACTAAATGCCGTAACCATATCAAGTCCACTAGGATTCCCATGTGCAAATGTTTCAGCTATATGGACAAGTGGCATGACTTCATCTGGTTGAGCCTTTTTCCCATAAAAAGCGAACAAGCTTTTTACAATTGCAATCGCAATCGCAGCACTAGAACCCAATCCTCTCCCTATTGGTATGGAAGAATGAAGGCGGATCAAAAGTCCCTGATTATGCTTGTTTAAACGTTTAAGTGTTTCTTCTACACAAGCGGCTATTCCCCAGAATTTCTTTGGTACCCCTTTAAGCGGTCCATCATAATAATCACTAGCAAGAAAAATTCCTTCAAAATTTTCCTCAACCGTTGCTGTTGCCTCAAGTACTGGAAACGGCAGTGCAATGGCAGGCATCCCATAAACGACAGAATGTTCACCAACTAGAATTAATTTACCGTGAGCACTGCCCACCGCCACCTTTTGCATGAGTTGCCTCATTTTATTACCTCCCTTATTTACGGGGAGCACCCCCATGCTACATGCCTTACCTAACAATATTTGTAATAATCCATGGTGCAGAGTAGAGCACCATAAATTGAACTCCGTAATTTATACCCCAGCGGTGAAGCACCCCGGCAACTAATCCGATTAATATGACTCCTCCAATATTGATCCACCCGGCATCCATAAACGCCAGCAATAATACCAGACTGAAGAATAATCCTAATATGGCTTCATGAGGAATTCTTCTAAACACAAACGCACAGATTTGCTGAGAATACTTTATCGTAATAAAGTAGGTAATCCCTACCGCAATGCCAGCCCCAATAAGAGTTGCCCAAACAAAAGCAGAGGATGATAGAAGATGGTGCATATTATGCTCTAACGTGAACCTCGGAGGGGCATTAAATAGGGCATTAGCCGGACCAATGGCCATTGGTGAAAGCGGAATACCTAAGGCAATTAATGGAATTAATGTTCCTGCAATATAAGTTGCGTTTGCTAATGCTTCCATACACGAGATGGCAAGAGATGCTTTCTTCGCCGGATCTTTCTCCCGGCTCGAGAACATTTCCCCTAAAAAGATGGTCATCCCCACTGGACTCATAATGAAAGTAATGGATCCAATTAGAGAAGACAAGGCACTCATTCCTAGCTCCTTTTTTGATAAAATGGTAAATGGATTTGGAAAGCCCTTAGTACGACTTGCTTTATTTATCATGATTGTTTTTTTATCAAAACGTTCTAGACTTTCTCTTTTTTGTTTGTTCAATAGTTCAAATAAAGTCAAAATAATGGGGCCAATGGTAATCCCTAGGAAAAAGGAAACAAATACATTTGTCCCCTCCGGTACAACCCCTACTCCCCAATATAAATAACGCAAACCTTGAATCAATAAGGCAAAGGGAACAATGGATGCCAGGGCAATCCATCTATTTTTACACATAAGTGCAAGGAATATGGCACCAATGAAAAAGAGTGGATTGGCATATTCTTTTATAACATCCGCAACTGGGATGAGTGCATTGGCTAGTAGTAAACTGACTGGAACAGCCACTATCGTCCCAATGACAGAACCTGAGGCCATCTTCCGAATACTGACATCCGACATGCCGAATTTCTTAAGAATCATCGCATGTTCCACCGCAGGGGTCGCCATGACTCCACCGGGAATTCCCGCCACCGCTACCGGGATCGAATCTGTTAGTTTACTGGCAACAATAGCCGAAATAAAGAAGGACAAGATCACAGCTGGCGGTAAACCGGATAGTACTAACACGAGTGTGACCGGTGCAATGGTTGCCGTTTCATCGGTTCCTGGTGCGATCCCAATCACCGTGTAGGCTGCCGCGGCCAACAAAGCTGCAACAACCATTTGAAAAATTAATACTGAATCCAATTCCTTAGTCCTCCCTTTGTATCTCACGAATTATTCTTTTTGGTTTTACTACCAAACTACATAGAATAAAACCGAAAAAAGCACCAATTAGACCATAAAATAATGGTTTCGGTGGTTCATTGGGGGCAATGAAATACCCTCCAAGCGCGGTAATGCTGCAAACAAGTAAGGATAGAGCCATACTTTTAATGTTGACAAGATCCTCCCATACCTCAATGTTATCTGATGTATTTTCCACCTTATTTGGCAGCATTTCCTTTATTTTCATATCCGCCATCTATCTGACTCAACTCCTTTAATACCAACAAATCAGATCATTGTTTCCTGAAAGAGGAATGATCTTTATCCACATTATAATGATAATGATTATCATTATTAATTGATGCAAATCAAGTTTCTATTATTTTTTCAAAAAAGAAGACTAGGCTAAACGAGCTTCTCTGCTCCTTAACCTAGTCCATTATTCGTTAGATTGTACTTCATTGACTTTTCACTACCTATAACAAAAGTAATCCATCTAAATCTAAAATTTCCATTCGCTTATGCGGCTTTTGTTTAATAAACCCTGCATTTTCAAGATCAGCTAGCTTGCGGCTAATCGTCTCCGGTGTGGTCCCTAAATAGGATGCTAAATCCTTTTTACTCATTGGCAGGACGAATTCTTGTGAATTCCCTTCATTTTCAATACATTCTGCTAAGAAAAGAGCAATTCTCGTTTCCACATTCTCTGTTGCAAAACGTGTGGTTTGTTTTTCCGATTGCTCTAATCGGTTTGAGAACTCCGCTAGGATCTTCAATGAAATCGATGGGTATTTTAAAAGAAATTCTTGTAAGTCCGAGCGTTTGATCATGCACACTTGCGTCTCCATCATTGCTTCGGCAAATGATTCGTGGGTAGCATCGTTAAATAAAGCAAGTTCACCCGTAAAGTCACCTGAATTTAGAATACGAACCAGCTGCTCTTTTCCAGATTCAGATATTCGGTAGATTCTAATTTTCCCTTTATTTACAATATAAAGGGAATCTGATTGGTCACCTGCCCGGTAAATAATCTCCCCTCTTTTGTATGAAACGGAATTCGTCGTCACCATAATTTCATCCATTTGTTCTGCTTCTAAATGATTAAAAATGGGAACCAGCGAAACACATGCTTTCGGTGATCCTTTGACACAATTATGATCATGGGAATTGGTTGCCTTTAACCCCATTGAATAACACTCCTTAATCTAATTTACTCTTATTGATTGAACCAAATAACCCTGGTTTGTCATGAATCCTCTTAGTTGTTCTGCATTTATTTTCGCTTCATCAAATTCTGTTCGGACCTTTCCTAATTGTGGAAAAACCTTGACAGATACAACTCCATTCTGGTGATATAATTGAGTTTCCACTTCTTTGAAACAACCCGCACAATCCAGTAATGCAACTTGAAATACTGCTTTTGTCATTTTAAGTTCTCCCCTTTATTTCATGATCATTACCTGTTTCCTCTATTATAAAATGAACATCACAACTAATCATTGATGGGAATCAAGAACCACGCAAACATTTATTCACTTCCGGTTTTGCAATATCCTTGCTTCTTCGTCTAAATCAAGAATGACAAAAGTTAGCTGGATATCGATCAATTGTCTGAATGATTCCATTTCACTTTTTGAAATAAATCCCTTGTATACATATTCCATTAAGCGACCAATATCCGGTTTTCCATATTCAATGAGCTGCCTTATCGCTAGCTTGTCTGTTATTTCAATTGGATTATAGATGAATGGCTTTTGCACTCTCGTGACAGAACCATACTTATGATTAATTTTCCCTTCTACAATTAGCTGCTGACATGATTCCATTTCCCTTTTTAACGTTTCATATTCTTTTTGAGCTTTTCGCAAACAAATCATATTATGACGTTTTCTTGTAGATGCTTCTTCCAGCGTTAGCTGTAAGTCCGGATGTTCCTCTATTTTGACAAACTCTCTTCCCACTTTATTAAATGATGGCTTTGTATAGTAACTAGGATTAACAGCAAATGGCTCAAACAAATCCAACAATTGCTGCTTTTTTTTCAAATCTGAACTCGAAAGCCTGATCAGCTTCTGCAGCAGACCTCGATCATACAAATATTCATTTAAACCAGGATAATCATAGTGATAAATCTTCTTTGGGATAAATTTCGCAACTAAGTTATTTCCTATTTCATGCCGTTTCGATTCGGAATCAATTAAGTGCTGAAAAATATTTTTATTTATAGCTTCTTTTTCATTTGATACACCTTTCAAATGCTTGTAAGAACCAGATTCAATAAATTCCTCCATACGTTCTCCGGCATTAGGTTGGTGGGAACACACAGAGGGCATTTCATTATTATGTGTCAAATCAAATTCAAGCATGCTGTCCCCCCTATTGATTCTTTCTATTCCTGGCGGGTGATACTAAGGAAATTCTCCTACATCAAATAATAGACCACTTTACAAAAAAGAAATTGACCAAAGTCAATTTCTAAAAACAACACTCTACTATTATTTCACTTCATTTTATCCAAGGTCGAAAATTATGGATAAATACCACCACTCCTAAATGGTCTACTTCACTAGGCTTAAACAATCGATCAACCCATCCTTAACATCCTTCACCAGCTCTTAATATCTTCCAACTAAAATGGAATACTAATATTATCTGACTGGAATTGGAGGTAAAAAGTTGAAAACCCAAGAAAGTCCATTATCTTTTTTTGCGTTAGGCGGTATCAATGAAATCGGTAAAAACATGTATGTCATTCAATACGCAGATGATATCATCATCATCGATTGTGGCGGCAAGTTCCCAGACGAGAGTCTATTAGGGATTGATTTAATTATTCCGGATATTACCTACTTAGAAGAGAACAAGGAAAAAATTCGAGCTCTAGTCGTGACACATGGACACGAAGATCATATTGGGGGAATTCCTTACCTTTTACGAAAAATAAATGTTCCTATATATGCCACCCGTTTTACACTAGGTCTTATTGAAATAAAGTTAGAAGAGCATCGGCTTACAAGGGATACAAAACTCATTTCAATTGATTCTGAATCAACACTTGAGTTGGGCGAGTTGAAAGTATCCTTTTTCAAAGTCAGCCATAGTATTCCGGATTGTTTAGGGATTGTCTTTCAGACACCTGAAGGGAATATTGTTCATACGGGAGACTTCAAATTCGATTTAACTCCGGCTAATAACCAATATGCAGATATTCATAAAATGGCCGCTATTGGTGAGCAAGGGGTCCTAGTTTTAATCTCTGAAAGTACCAATGCAGAACGGACAGGTCTATCACCGTCAGAACGGATGGTTGGCAGTCATATGAACGAGGTTTTCATGAAAGCGGATGGAAAAATCTTTATTTCTACTTTCGCTTCGAATGTAAATAGAGTTCAGCAAGTCGTTGAAGCTTGTATGAAGACAAATCGAAAACTTGCTTTGCTTGGCCGAAGTATGGTCAATGTCGTCTCCGTAGCGATCGAACGGGGATATTTAACCGTTCCCGATGGGATGTTGATTGAGGCTTCTGAAGTCGATCAACTTGCGCCTGAAAAGGTTGCTATCCTGTGTACTGGGAGTCAAGGCGAGCCAATGGCGGCACTTGCCCGTCTTGCCAGCGGAAATTATCGAGATATTTCCATTTACCCCGGAGACACGGTTATTTTAGCAGCATCGCCCATTCCAGGGAACGAAAAAGATGTTTCTCGCATTATCGACAACCTATTTCAATTGGGAGCTAACGTGATTTATGGGTCAGGCAGCTCGACAGGCATGCATGTTTCCGGACATGGATACCAGGAAGATTTAAAGTTGATGCTTACCCTTATGAAGCCAACCTATTTTATTCCCGTTCATGGTGAATTCAGAATGCTGCACCATCACCGTCAGCTTGCTGAATCAGTTGGTGTTGAATCCGGACATACTTTTATTATTAAAAACGGTGATGTGGTTGACTTTGAAAACTCTATTGCCCGACAAACTCGGAGAATTCCATCGGGAGATACCTACGTTGACGGAATGGGCGTAGGCGATGTTGGGGAAATCGTATTACGAGACCGAAAACAACTGTCTGAAGACGGAATGATCGTCATTGTTTTAACATTAAGTAAGACAGAGAGAAAAATTATTCAAGGACCTGACACCATTTCCCGTGGATTCGTCTACGTAAAAGATTCCGAAGACCTCCTAAAAGAGATTAACCGCCTCGTTAAAAAAACGGTTACTGATCTTCAAGCAGAGAATATTCGGCAGTGGAATGTCATCAAGCAAAATATAAAAAAGGTAGTTGGCCAAAAATTATTTGCAAAAACAAAGAGAAAGCCGATGATTCTCCCAATTATTATTGAAATATAAGAGCTGGTACTCGGGTTCATGAAGGACTTTTCTGCCGGGGAGTTTTGGAGGTTTGTCCTTCATCGGCTTCACGAAGGACTAATCGCGCAGTTTTCAACAGGGATCTGTCCTTCATCGGCTTCATGAAAAAAAATGGTTTTCCACTAAATTTACCTATTGCTAAATCAGCTTAATTCAATTAGTATCTAATTAGATACTAATTGAATAAGGTGTGTTGATTATGCAATTAAATAAAATTGTTGAATTTCATAAAGCATTGGGGGACCTTACACGCGTTCGGATTATCGGCCTTCTCCAACAAGGCCCTTTACACGGGCAAGCAATTGCGGGAAAGCTCGGGCTCAAACCGCCGACGATTACCCATCATATGGCAAAGTTGCGAGAAGTTGGCCTGATCAAGGAACAACGTGACAAAAACACCATCTATTTTTCACTTAACCTAAAGGCATTAGAAAGTAATGCCAAAGCCATTCTCACGGTTGGAACAGGTGGTGAAGCTCGCGTGGAAATGTCCGTAACTGCCGAGGAACGAGCTGTCATTCTCCACAACTTCTTCACAAAAGAAGGGAAATTAAAAAATTACCCTGCTCAACGAAAGAAAAAGCTTGTTGTCCTGGAACAAATGGCAAAGGGATTAGAATTTGGAAAAGTATATCAAGAGAAAGAAATCAATGACTATTTAAAGCAATTCCATGAAGATTATGCAACATTACGGCGTGAACTCATCATGTGTCAGTATATGTACCGGGAAAATAATCTATATGAATTAAATCCTGTTGAATTATGGTGGTTAAGTTAAAGGGCGTCACCCGGCGCCTCTTTTTTACACCCATCCAATTAGATATATATAAAATTAGACTATGATGAAAGAAGGTAATAATGATGGGAAATTCCATGATCAAAGTTGAAAAAGAATATCGGAAATTATTCTTGGCTGGGGTTGTGAATGGGATTGGCGATCGTTTTAGTTCCGTTGCCATATTAGCGATGCTATTACAGATAACCGGATCAGGCTTGGCAGTAGGCATGACGTTAGCTATTCGATTAATCCCATTTGTCTTTTTCGGACCATTAGGAGGCTGGCTGGCTGACAGGGTTCCTAAAAAGTCGATATTAGTGGCAACCGATCTGTTTCGCATCCTATTTGCCCTATCCTTTTTATGGGTTCATAGCGAAGAGGATCTGTGGATCGTGTATCTCAGTTCATTTTTTTTGGCAGCCGGTGAAGCTATTTATAGCCCGGCGAGAAAGTCTGCCATTCCTCTCCTTGTAAACAAGGAAAAGCTGATAAAAGTAAATAGTTTGGAACAAGTTTTAATCGGGATTGTCTTAATCGGAGGGGCCTTTTCCGGAGGAATTGTGTCGTTTATTTTTGGAGCCCATGTAACCTTTTGGTTCAATGCCGCCTCTTTCCTAGGAGCAGCTGCTATTATCTCAACAATAAGGTTTCCCGAGCACAAACGAGTGCAGGAAGGTGCTGTGCCTAAAATGGAAGCCCCGTTCACTGTATTCAAAAAAGTCATTTTGATGTCCGCTTCTGTTCTCATCCTCCTGATTTGCGAAGTCTTAATTGCCTCCATGAACGGTATCGATAATGTCCTCATTAGCGTATATGCCGTAAATGAGTTTCAACTGGGCGATATCGGTGTCGGTCTATTTTATGGAGCCTTAGGAATCGGTTTAACCCTAAGCTACTTCATTGCAAATCGCTTGAGGAAAAATTTCCTGGTCACGGGTTTAGTCTGCTTACTGATAGAGGGAGCTTCGCTGTTACTATTAAGTAGAATCCATATCGTCGGGCTGGCCTTTCTACTATTTTGCAGTGTGGCATTTATGTCCGGGATTGGAAATGCCTGTTTTGATACCATCTTAATGAAAGAGATTCCGGAGGAACACCAGGGAATGATGTTTGGCCTGTTAGCCACCATCGGGAACACCATTTTAGGCCTATCTATGTTTTTATCAGGTATTGCTCTAAACTATCTTGCCCCACGCTCTTTGGGCATGATTGGCGGTGGGTCCTATATTCTAATAGCCATTCTCTTACTAGCAGTCATTTCATCAAAAGCCTATCAGAAGAGGAGCCAATCCCTTCATTATTAGACTCTTCATCTCCGTATTCATCGAAGTAGATCCCATGTACAGAGATTTCCACTATTTTAATGGTTAAACACGGGATTTATTCGGTGAATATGGGCTGCCGTTTATTATACCTACTATTGATTAGTTTCTGGTATCTCGATTTGCCAATGTCGCTGGTTTTTTCTTTTTCTCCATCTTTCTGACAACCGACCTCTGCAATAATTATAATATTTGAGTTGCTTGAGTTAACTTTTCAGCTGATTTTTTTACATTTGTCGTGGCATCCCCAATTCCCTCAATAACCTTGACCAGTCCCTCTATTTGTAGATTCATAGAACTTAGATTTGACTCATTCGTTTCAATGGAAGCTCGTATCGCTTGGAAAGTTGTGTTCGTCGAATTCGATGCATCCGCACCAGATTTAACCGCAGCTTCTACACGTTTTAGTACAGTAGTTACCTCATCTGTATACGTTTGCGAAGAGTCTACAAGCTTCTGAATAATTCCAATCGAATCTTTGGCTCTCTCTGCAAGTTTCTTAACCTCTTTAGCGATTACTGAAAATCCTCTGCCATGCTCCCCAGCTCTTGCGGCTTCAATTGCCGAATTCAATGCCAAGAGATTTGTTTGATTGGCAATTGCATGAACCATCTGAACCACTTCGGTTATCTTTTGGGATGAACTTTCTAACAGCTTAACCGTGTGCCTCATAGTTTGCGTGTCCATCTCAACTGTATTCATTTGTTCTAGGAGTGTGTGAACGACTTTCTCCCCTTCTCTAACTTGAGATTGAATCTCTTTGGCTTGTTCGTAACTTCCTTCGACTAAAAAGTTGACATCTCTGCTGTTTGAGATAAGATTTTCCACTGAAGCATGGGTTTGTTCTGATACAGCTACCAACCCTTCACTAACTTCCAGGATCTTATTCTGTAAATCCTTTTGACCCTCCGCAAATATTTCTTGAATCTTTTGTTCTGTCTCTTGGTTATAAGCTTCTAAAACTAATTGCTGTTCAAGGCTAAGTAATTTCATTATCGATGCCCAAATCAAACGGAACTCATCACGATCTGTCACTTCATTCATCATAACTTGAAAAAGCTCATATTGAAGATTCTGAAATGCCCCCATATACCAAGCTGGTTTTAGGCCTATATGATAATGGATTTTCGCCACTCTTATTCGCTTTTCAAAAAATTCATGGTTAAGTCTTCCTTCAAACAACTCGATTAAATGGACACGTAGTGTTTGACGCAATCGATTGACGGTACTATGGGATTCAATGATTTCCCTTAGTTCTTGAACTTGCAGCACAGTCTTATAAAATTCTTCAACTAACTCCTCAATATGTAATTCTACAATAGGTTGAACACATATAACGTGGCTAAGATGTTCCTCGTTTAGCTGAATCATGTTGAGTTTTTCATTAATCTTGGGGTCTGACACATTGATTATTCCCTTTTTTGACGAGGTACCTAACCACTTAAGATTTTTGCTAATTTTTATATGTTGCTGGAACATTTACTTTCCTCCATCTAGTTATAATTCTTTAAAATTTCTCTATAGTAGGAATCTTTTTTAAAATAGATGTGAACATTTTACTATGTTGCTAAGGAAAATGATATATAAATTTTTATAATAAATGATGAATACTAAGGTAAAGGGTTTTATGAAAAGAATCTTGTTACGTCCGTAAGGAAAACTTATCTTATTATAATAAAAAGCCTCTTCCTCAAGAAGAAGCTTCCTATTATGTTCTTAGCCTAGCACTGGAACCACCGTCATCTTAATAAGGTCACTTGCAATGGTAATTAAAATTCCAACAGTGATATTCTTTTTAAACTGAAACTAAAAATAGAGCCTTGATTTGGCGTACTTTCTGCCCAAACCTTTCCATCTAAACGATCCATTATTTCTTTGACTAAGGATAACCCCAAACCCGCCCCTTCTTTCGAAGACGGACTAACGGAATTAATTTTATAAAATCTTTTCCAAACCTGCGGAAGTTCACCGGGTGGAATCCCAACCCCTGTATCGATGACATGCACATGGACTTCATCTTCGTGGATTACGATCTTTACGGTAATTTCCCCACCCTCAGGCGTAAAACGGATTGCGTTCGTGATGTAGTTAATCAGAACTTGTTCAATTAAGTCCTCGTCCCCCAAAACGGCAGGTACATATTCCGGCACAGCCGACCTTAAAGAAAGTGCACGATCCTCGGCTAACGATTCAAGATTGATGACGATGCGGTCGATCATTTCGGAAAGATGTAATTCCTTTTTATGAAACTTCATTTGCCCTGATTCCATTTTTGATAAATCTAGGAGACCATTGACCAATCTTTGCAGTCTCAGGGTCTCTTTTAGCGTAATTCTAAGGTATCGATTTTCTTGTTCTTCGCTGGTTACCATACCATCCAATAGGGCTTCAAGATATCCGCGGACTGATGTCAAAGGGGTTCGAAGTTCATGAGAGGCATTTGCGACAAATTCTCTTTGCATTCTTTCCATTGCCGCCATTTTATTCTTCTCATGTTCCAGATCCCTTAGTGATGTATCAAGTGTCCTCATCATCTCATTGAAGGTTCCGGCTAATACCCCTATTTCATCGGATGAATGTACTTTCGCTTGTTTTGTAAAATTCCCTTTGATCATTTCCAACGAGCTCTTCGTTATTTCCTTAATAGGTTGGGTAATCGACTGAGAGATAAAAAAACTTACAACCGCCACGATGACAATCGAAATAATTCCGGCAAACATCACGATTTCCAAGGTCTGAATTATACTATCTGTAATCTCGGAAAGGGGATTACAGACAAAAACAGCTCCGGTCACCTGACTCCCCGCATAGATCGGTACGGCGACTGTAAGGACAGGACCCTCAACATATTTTACCGTCCCTTGATTCGCAACAACTTCCCCTTTAAGTGCCCGCTCTAATTGATTCGTTCTCGGGTGTAAATGATTGAAATTCTTCTGTCCCTCCAAGCCGTTAATCAGTTTTCCGTCCTTATTCACGATCCACATTTGTGAGCTATTTATTTTATTATAATAATGGATAATTTCATTACTTCGTGTAAAGTCTTGATTCATGATATATGGACTTACACTACCGGCCATTTTCTCACCTTGGGCAATCATTTGCTGTTCTTTTACACCAAAATAATAGCTTTTAAAAAAAAGGTAGAAAAAAAAGCTAACGACGACAATGCTAAGAAGAGTCACAATCACATAGGTTTTCAGAAGCTTACTAAAGAGGCTTTTCTTCATTACGTACCACCTCAAATTTATAGCCCACTCCCCATACCGTTTGCAGATACGTATAAGGCTGTCCACTCTCAATCTTTCGCCGCAGCCGTTTCATATGGGTATCAACTGTGCGAGAATCCCCAAGATACGCATATCCCCAAACTTTATCCAACAAATGTTCTCGAATAAATACTTTGCCAGGATGGCTAGCAAGGAGCCATAACAGTTCTACTTCTTTAGGCGTGCTTACGATTTTTGCTCCATCTACGACAATTTCATACTTTTCCATATCAATCACAAGGTTGGGAAATTCCAGTCGATTGTTAGCCTGTTCATCTGGTTGCGACCTTCGCAAAATGGCCTTAATTCTAGCGACAACTTCTCCCGGAGAGAACGGTTTCGTGACATAGTCATCTCCTCCAATTGTTAATCCAAGGATTTTATCGGACTCTTCTCCCTTTGCAGAAAGCATCATAATCGGTGTATTCATCGTCAGCCTTAGTTCCTTTGCTACTTGCCAGCCATCTTTAAAGGGAAGCATGATATCAAGGATGATTAAATCCGGCTTAAAATGATGGGCCAGTGTCAATGCGCTCACACCATCCGCTGCTGTCTGTACTTCAAAATCTTCTGCCTTTAAGTACAATTCAAGTAAATCGGATACATTTTCCTCATCATCTACCACTAGAATCCTTTTTTTATCCATTGGAATTCCCTCCATTTTAGATGTAACTTAGCATTGTTCAGAAAAAAAGTACTTGATTTGTATCAAGTACTAGGGGTATTTCCTTATTTTGAATGCTCCCGATGATAGGCAATCGCAAAGATTAGCGTTGTCACAAAGAGGATGGCTGCGACACTACATGGGATTAACGGTAACGTACCAGCTCCCTTTTGGCTGTCTTCCACGTGGATTTGTTTACTTACATCTGCACTAGCGTGTTGATCCCTGCATGTGCATCCTCTTTGCTCTGTTCAGTATGACCGGTTTAAATGCCCCTCTTCTTCCCCTTCAGCAAAATGGAAGAAGCTCACGTAAGATTCAATATATTCTCTTCCGGCCGATACATTATTAACATCATAATCCTTTAAAGAAAGGACTTTATCCAAGCGCTCTTGAAGCTTGCTTGAGTACATTTTTATAGTAGAAAGCAAATTTGTCCTTCATAGGGACTATTTGTGAACTTTTTCGTCCAAGGTGCTTTCTTCCTAAAGAAAAGCACCATTTTTTTGTGTATTTTTTTCCGGGAAAAATATGTTGACAATGTCATCCTACAAGTGTAGTCTGAAGTTCAGATTACACTTGTAGGATGGTGAAGTAAGTTGAAGAAAGCGGATTGCAAAATATCTGATGCAGAGTGGATCGTCATGAAGGTTCTATGGGAGGAAGCTCCATTAACATCTGCGAAGATTATAGAGGCAGTAAGTTCTATCAAGACATGGAGCCCGAAAACCATTCATTCCTTAATAAGCAGACTGGTAAAAAAAGGAGCATTAGGTGTGAATAAGGAGATGCCTCAGTATGAGTTTTATCCATTGGTGGATAAAAGAGACTGCATACTGGAAGAAACAAGGTCGTTTATCCAAAAGGTATACGATGGTTCTCTCCACCTTATGCTCGCCAATTTTATTAAGGATGAGGAGATTTCTGAAAAGGAATTAGAAGAACTTCAAAGATTGCTTGATGAAAAAATTAACGAGTAAAAGGCAGGTATTGATGCATGGTTTTATCTGCAGTATTTAAAGAAGTCTTATTACTGTCACTTATGGGTAGTATTTTAGCTTTAGGAATACTTGCTATTAAGGCTATTTTTAGACAAAGGCTTAGCGCAAGGCTTCATTATTATATATGGATTATGCTTGTCCTTAGGCTAATACTGCCAATAGGCATTCAAAGTCATATAAGCTTGCTGAATTTTATTCCAAATGAGCAGAAGAAACTTGATACTCATCTTATAGCAGAGCAATATGTTCCTAATATACTATCAACCAGTACGATTAAAACCGAAAATGCACCGTCTAAAGAAGATAGCAAGGCATTAGCTGACCCAGGTATTAAAGGAGCTATTTTTAATTATGATACGGCAGCAATGCTGTGGGTAATAGGTGTTTCAACAGCCTTACTGTATATGCTTTGCGTAAATATTTTGATGATAGCTAAATTGAAAAAGTGTTCAATCTGTCATAGAGAAGACGTTATTGAAATTCTTGAAGCAGAAAAATCAAGGCTTAACATAAATTCGAAGGTAAAAATTATTTATAGCAATTTCTCGAAATCACCTGCAGTTTACGGGATGATCCGTCCTAAAATTTTAATCCCAAAGGACCTTATAGACAAATTAACCCCGGAAGAGTTTAGGTTTGTGTTCAGCCATGAATTAACTCATATTAAGAACCAGGATTTAGCGGTAAACACCTTGCTTATGTTTGTTAAAGCCATACATTGGTTCAATCCCTTAATCTGGTTTTCACTTAACCAGGTAAAACAAGATTGTGAAATCGCTTGTGATGCGGCTGTCCTCCAAACTTTAAAGACAGAAGAAGTCAAAAAATACGGTCAGACTATGATCAACATGCTAAGATTATTCTCTGAAAAAAAGACCATTACTGGGACATTAGGATATGCAAGTAAATACAATAAGAGGCGAATTATTATGATTACAGGATTTAAAAAAAGTTCGGCATTATGTGCCGCTTTAGCTGTATTTCTTACAATTATGGTAGGTTGCTCAAGCACCATTAAACAAGAAAGTTCAGAGGTTAGCCCAAATAATAACAGCAGCACAAACAGTTCTACTTCGACAGTAGATAAAACAACTCAAGATGAAGCATCACAAAGCAATGCAGAACAAGACAATACAAACCAAGCATCACAAAGCAATACAGAACAAGACAATACAAGCCAAGCATCACAAAGCAATGGAAAACAAGATAATACAGGCCAAGCATCACAAAGCAATGCAGGACAAGACAATACCAGCCATGCCCCAGCATCGAATGACAATTCCGCTGCTTCATCATCTAATGAGGGTATTCAGCGACAGCTTCTCTCTACTATCATGCAATTGGCAAAGCAAGGGAAAATCATAAATTCAGAGTTTCCTGTTAAAACTACTGTTATAGAAGACGCAGAGAAAAAGCTAGGAGATCCGGATAAGGTTGATTGGGTGCCTAGTGCTAAAGGGAATTATGCTGTATTTTCGAAACACAATGTGGTATTTGGTTTCAACAAAGGGGAGCGTATTTTTGAGGCGAGATCCTTTGATAAGAAATTAAATGAATTATCACTTTCTATGGTGAAGAAAGTATATGGAACTCCGGCATATGATGTAAAAAGTAATGGTGAGGAAATTATAGGATATATTGCAAGTTCGGAATACAAGATCTTGTTAGTATTTCCTCAGCCTTCGAATAGCCATCAGAACCCGGTAATGGACCACTATTCCGTACTTTACCCTAAGGGGACCTTTAATAATATGTCAAACGATCCGGGAAGACAATGGTGATACAATATGAAATAAAAAAGGATCGACTATTGAAAACGAGTTTCGTTATAAGGTGCAAACTTTATAATTGACGCTTAAATAGAGGATGAAATCATAATGGTTTCATCCTTTTTTATGATAAATACTAGAATAGAAAGGGGAACTGGAGATGAAAAGACAAAGGAATTCTCGGAATAAGTTACTTGTTTTGACAATTCTACTTCTAGTGTTGGCTATAATCATTGGAGCTTATTATGCAATCAAAGCAAATCATAGCGAACAGACGCCAGTGAAAGATCGCTCCATTATAACTAATCCTCCCGATAAGAATATAGTGGATTCGAACAAGGATCAGACCTCAAGTCTTAAGAGATTGGTAAAAGAAACGTTTTCCTTGTCTAAGGATGGTAAGGTTCCGAACATTTCCTTCATTTCCGGCAAAACAGAATGGAAAGAAGTAAATCAAGAGTGGGGAAAATCAGATCATATTTCGGAGACTGCAAAAGGCAGGTATGAGGAATACGAAAGTCATCACGCTTCAATCGGCTATACCAATAATACTGTGATTGATATCCGATCTTATGATTCAGAACTACAAAATATTTCTTTAAATGAAATTAAGAAATATGGTGGAGAACCCGATGCCATTCGATACTATAAAGATTCAACTCATAACCAAATGATCCTTGTCTATCATGCAACGACTTCTACTGATTTATTGTGGGTTTTACCAATAAAAACAGAGCAGGCGCCAAATCCTAAAGTTGACCATATCTCACTTCTAACGCAGCTTGAAAAGGCACCCATCCAACAAGAAAATCAAACTATTTCAGAAGTCATTTCTAAAATGAGCTTAGAAGATAAAATTGGCCAAATGATTCTTGCTGGAATTTCCGGAACCACGATGGATACAAACACAAAAAAGTTACTAAGCCAATACCATGTCGGAGGAATTATTTTTTACAAAAATAATTTAGAAACCCCTGCACAAACCGTTCAACTTATAAACCAACTGAAAAAGGGAAATAGTTCGAATCTACCGCTTTTTTTAGGCACTGACCAAGAGGGCGGAAGAGTAACAAGATTGCCAGGTGGTCTTGTAAACTTTCCTCCAAATACACAGATTGGAAAGGTAAATAATCCTCAGTTTTCTTATAAAGTTGGAACACTTTTAGGTCAGGAAGTAAATGAGTTTGGTTTAAATCTCGATTTTGCTCCTGTTCTTGATATTAACAGCAATCCCAATAACCCCGTAATCGGTGATCGATCCTTTGGAGATAATCCGGAAGTAGTAAGTGAACTTGGGATTCAAACGATGAAAGGAATTCAATCGCAAAACATCATCTCTACCGTTAAGCATTTTCCCGGTCACGGAGATACATCGGTTGATTCCCATCTGGAGCTCCCGATTGTAAATAAGAGTCTTGAAGAGCTTAAGAAACTAGAGTTAATTCCGTTTGAACGTGCGATTGATCATGGAGCTGATGTTGTGATGGTTGCCCATATCTTATTGCCTCAATTAGATCAAACTAATCCAGCGTCCATGTCAAAAGCTGTCATGACGGATCTTCTTAGAAAACAACTTGGTTTCACGGGAGTTACCATAACGGACGATATGACAATGGGGGCCATTACCGAACATTTTGATATTGGCAAAGCAGCGGTGGAATCAGTAAAGGCAGGAAGCGATATTATTTTAGTAGGGCATGACTATAATAATGTTGTGAAAATTGTTTCCTCTCTAAAAACTGCCGTTCAAAATGGGGAAATTTCAGTACAAAGAGTAAATGAAAGTATAGAGAGAATTATTCAACTAAAAAAGAAATATAACCTTAAAGATGCGACTGTAGAAGGTGCTAACATAAATGAACTAAATCGCTCCATCAATAGTCTTCTGGAGTCTATAAAATAGTTTGTGGGTAATAGGATTACTTCTTTCACAATCGGATTCTTATCTATAGTAGCGAGGTGTGTAAGCACATCAACAATTAATCCTTAGTTAACCTGCTCGTTCATATTATAAGGTTGGCCAGTATGCTAAATTTCTGGTTGACCTTATTTATTTTGGTCTTATTATATCAGCCAGGGTAGAACGTAACTGCCCATGGGCTTCGATCCTGTCAGTAGTAATAGTTTCATCATGTAATATGGATTCCTATTTCGACTCCAATTAATTGAAAAAGCACCCCGTAGGATGCCTCATTGAACTGCAATTAATTATGTAAGCTAGAAAAAGCCTTCGCATAATTCGTTTTTTTGTTATTAATTTTTGATAATAACTCGATGATTTTTTCATTTGGTAACTTAATTTTTTCCTGCGCCGCATAATCTTTTAACAATGAAACATATCCAGAAATGATTACTGTTGATTGAGACGTTCCAGAATTCGATTCTACTTTTTTGTTAGGGAGAATGATTTTTATTTCATCACCGGGAGCATTAATTGTTGTGTCATTAGGCGCATTGGTAAAATCAGATACACTTCCATTAGCCGATAAAGAACCAACAGAGATTACTCCAGGTTTATTGGCCGGAAACATCATGTCGCCATTAGAATAATCGCCTGAAGACGCAACAACTGTAATGCCTTGGTTTAAGGCAACATCAATCACATCAGAAATTTCTTGATTAAATTTATGACTGCCGATGCTTATATTAATAACAGTGCTTTTAAGCTTAATTGCTTCTTCAATTGCCTTTACCATGGTCACAGGATTTATTTTTTCTTCTGAATCCATTACTTTAATCGAAATAACTTCAGCATCCGGGGAAATTCCAATAATCTCCTCATCATACCCTTTCAGAATGGAGAACATCATTGTTCCGTGCCCGTTATTATCTTGCTCACTCCCTACTAAAGCAATGGAGTTGTCATACTTATTACTTATTTGAAAATCAGACACACCGCTATCTATTAATGCAATTTTTTGAGATTTGCCTGTGGAATACATATGCATTCTGTCGTAGTCCATATATTTAACATGCCATCCTACATTTTCTTTACCAAAACTTATATTGGTAAACACAATAGCCAAAGCACCAATCAATAAAGTACATATTAAACCAATTGAAATCTTCTTTACGAATGGATATTTCCCTAAATCTAAGTATTTGTGTAAAAAAAGACTAAGAATGAACGCAATGATTAATATTGGAGCTAAAATTTTCATTAAAAACATCCTTTAAACTGAATTTTTACTGTTTGTAGATGTCGAACACAAGTAGCCAAGTTAAGTCAGCGACAATTCCTCTCTTAGTAACAACAATTCTTCCAAATATTTACCATGTCTGATACGATCGTATTTGGATTAGTAGTCGTTGTTCTACTACACTCAAATACTATCATTATCTTTTTGCCTTAAAAATGACGGTATGATCTCAAAAAACGTATAAATTTACACAAGGCATCTGTAAGTGGCACTAGTTCCTTACTATCTCGCCAAAAATATAATCATAGTTATTTTTGGACTTCTTTAGAGTCATTAAGACATCAATTTGTACTGGTGCCTTAGTGGAGGAAAAGCTTTCATTGTGTTAAGAGTACCTTTGTTGATTCGATATGTATTGCCTACATTTAAACAAAATAAAGAAGTATTATACCTAATTGTCTAGTGAAGAAATTCTCTTTTCAATCACTTCTATAAAAGTTGATCGTTCAGATAATTGGAACAATTGGAGCGACGTTGAAAAATGTTTACGTGCATGGTCATTTTGTTTTAAAGCATGATAGTTCTGTCCTAGTTCATAATTAAGTTCCCCTAAAAGATATAACAAATCTTCATTGAGACATAGGTTTATACCTTTATTGCAGAATTTCATAGACTCAATAAAATTACCATTCTTAAAAAGAGATTTTGCTAATCCATAGTAAATTCTGATTTCTACTTTTCTATCAGGAACATCAACAATGTCCTTTAGGTGTTTTATTGCCTTCTCATACGTTTTGATTGAAAGTTCATACTGGTTTGTTTCGTTATAAATAATACCGATGCTATTTAATATCTCAACGTCTTGGAGGGAAATTGGCATCATCATTTTCTTCTTCCCTAAATTTAAAGCTTCTTCAAGTAACTTCAAACTGAGTTAAATTGCCGTCAGTTCGATGTTCTAAAGGAAATAATGCGCTAATTTCAGGATCCCAATCAGTTCCAAGTACTTCTACATATAACCAATCAGCCTCGAAAAAAAAGGATCATTTAAGTCCTTTTTGGCTTCTTCAGCTAAAGCACCCGTTAGTTTAAGCGAAACTTTTCACAATGTTGAATAAAACAGTACCCTCTCATTGAAATTTTTTCGTTACCTCTTAAACGAGGCAAGTTCTTTTCAACTATATCCTTTCTGATTTTCTTCTAATATGGGGATTCGGTCCTCAATGCCCTCCTAGTTATGGATATTTAAAATCGATTCATGATAAGTCACACAAGCCAGCCTTGTTTCAAATTTCATTTGAATCCCCATTTAATGTGGCTTATCAGCATTTCCTAAAATTTTTCCAATTTTTAAAGATAAAGAAGTTGCAAATTGCAATTAATTAGTATATAAATAAATCAGAGGTGAAAATTATGGAAGATGTTCGAGAGTTGTTTCAAATCATGACAAGACGATTCGGACTTTTAAATAAAAATTGCTGTCGAATTGGAGGAGAGGATATATCCCTTGTACAGAGCCATATTCTTTATGAAATCCTTCGCTACAACAGACCTTCAATGCAACAAGTTGCCGATACTCTGGGGATGGATATAACCACTTTTAGCCGGCAAGTTCAAACGCTAGTAAAGATGGAACTGGTTAAAAAGTCGCCACTTCCTGAAGACAGACGTGTATACCAATTATCCCTAACTACGCAAGGCAATTATGTTGCTGCAAAGATTGACGCAGATATGAAACAATATCTCGACGAAGTATTTTCGAATATGAGTGAGTTTGAACGAGATATGGTGATTAAATCGATCCAACTTTTAAATGACGCCATGTCCAAATCAACTGTTTGTTGTAAATCATTACTTTGAGCAAGATTTCTTGCTCTCTAATTAAAATCCAATACTTGCAAATTGCAAATAAATCATTGTTGCGCATGTGGCTATTAAGGAGGTGTTGCCCAGAGACAACAATGATCAATTGGAAGCTGAAACAGCCACATGATACGCTCGTAAGCGGTTATATTAAAAAATTATTTATAAAATTAGGAGGAAATTAAAATGAAATATGCACATGTTGGTCTTAACGTAACAAACCTGGAGAAATCGATCGAGTTTTATAGCAAATTATTTGGAGCTGATCCAGTAAAAATAAAGCCAGGTTATGCAAAGTACCTGCTTGAATCACCGGGATTAAACTTTACGCTTAATCTTCAAGACGAAGTAAGCGGAAATCAAGTTGGACACTTTGGCATTCAAGTAGAAAGTTCAGCAGAGGTTATGGCTCATAAAAATAGACTTTTAGAAGTCGGGATTGAGCCTCAACTCGAAGAAATTAATACAACATGTTGTTATGCTCTCCAAGATAAGTTTTGGGTTAACGATCCCGATGGAAACGAGTGGGAGTTCTTTTACACAAAGGCAAATATGGAAGAGATCAATTCAAATGATTCTGCTTGTTGCTGGACAGAACCGAAGACAGATAAGGTGGAGTGTTGTTCTACGGATGCTCAAGACAAGAATACAGCTAGCTGCTGTTAATGAAATAATTATATCATTAAGGGTCTCATGTTTGTTTGAGACCTTTAGTATGGAGGTGAGTTTATGACCGTTAATCATGCAGGTGTATTGAAGAAGGAATATTTTTTATCCTATTTAAACCTCATAAAAATTTCGCGAAATTGTACGATTGAGCAAGCAAAAGAGATTACGATGGAGCTATTTTTTCATCAGAACAACGAGGAATACGGTTCACAAACCTATCAACGATTTAAAGAAGCATACCATGAGCTAAGAGATAAATTGAATAAATGAAAAAAGACCAGTATGGTCTTTTTTAACAACATCTTCCTGTATTCCCGATCATCGAAATTCCTGATCCCTTGCCACTGCGGTCAAAAATCAAATCTTCGGTATTTGCTATAATTTTTGGATCGATTGCTACTAATATGCCGTTGATGGTGTCAACTATATCATCTGCTTCCGGCTCATCCAGAGCCAGTCCAATTCTTGGCTGTCCTCAGCCAAAGCCATCAAAGAAGATTCGAATGTTCTTAGCATTTTCTTTTTCGAACATTTTTTTGAACTCATCACGAGCTGTGTCAGTGATTATCAGGTTCAATTTCCTTCTATAATTGAAATTTATAGCCAGGAGATACTCCCGGCTATTCATTAATAATTACACTCCAGTTTTTGCAAAATGCTTAATACGATTTCCGATATCATCACGAACACGTTGGAAAAATGCCCATTTTTCTTCGTCTGTTCCTTGAGCTTTTGCAGGATCATCGAATCCCCAATGTACTCGTTTTACACTTGGCGGTGTAACCGGGCATTTGTCATCTGCGTCCCCGCATAATGTTACCACTAAATCAGAGCTGTTTAAATATTCAGGTTCGATAAGATCAGAATGTATGGTTTGAAATATCAATTCCAGCTTCTTTCATCGCTTTTACCGCATTGGGATTCAAACCATGTGTTTCAATACCTGCGCTTCTTACTTCCCATTTATCACCTAAATATTGTTTTGCCCATCCTTCCGCTATTTGGCTACGGCAAGAGTTCCCTGTACACAAGAAGTAAATTTTCTTTTTGTTTTCCATTTTGAAGTTCCACCTTTATTATTAAGCTGCATTTTCTTTGAAGTATTTTCGTCTTAACCAAAATGCTACATTAACCAATCCAATCATTACTGGCACCTCTACAAGTGGTCCTATTACCGCTGCAAAGGCTGCACCAGAATGAATCCCAAATACACCAACAGCAACAGCAATGGCTAACTCGAAGTTATTACTTCCAGCTGTAAAAGAAAGTGTTGTGGTGACGGCGTAGCCTGCTCCAATTTTTCTTCCCATGAAAAAGGAAACGAAGAACATAAGTATAAAGTATACCAATAATGGAATGGCTACACGAACGACATCCAGTGGTAAACTTACAATCATGTTTCCTTTTAAAGAGAACATGAAGATGATTGTAAATAGTAAGGCAATTAACGTTATCGGGCTTATTTTAGGAACAAATACTTTCTCATACCATTGTCTGCCTTTTGCTTTTACCATTATAAAGCGTGTTATCATTCCAGCAATAAATGGTATACCTAGATAGATGAAAACAGATTTAGCAACCTCCACCATTGTAATATTGACGATTGCCCCATGGATTCCGAACCATCCTGGTATGATGGTTACAAACACGTAAGCATACACTGAAAAGAATATTACTTGAAAAATGGCATTGAAGGCTACTAATCCTGCCGCATATTCCGTATCACCTTTGGCAAGATCGTTCCATACAATAACCATCGCAATGCAGCGAGCTAAACCAATCATGATTAGACCAACCATATACTCTGGTTTATCTGGTAAAAAAATGATTGCTAATAAAAACATAAGAATTGGTCCAATAATCCAGTTTTGTACCAGTGATAATGCTAACACTTTTACGTCTTTAAATACTCGCCCAATCTCCTCATATCTAACTTTGGCTAATGGGGGATACATCATTAATATTAAGCCAATGGCAAGTGGAATGGATGTTGTTCCAACCTGCAATTTGTTCATACTATCTATAAAGCTGGGAAAGACGAATCCTAATCCGATTCCTACTGCCATCGCCAAAAAGATCCATAGTGTTAAGTACCGGTCTAAAAATGAAAGGCGTTTCTTTTCTGTTTTTGTACTCACTTTTCTACTCCCCTTAGCAACCGCAACGAAGCGTTGGATTACTTTTTTCTATTTGTCTAATTTTTTCTGTTTGTTCCGGCGCATATTCTAAAATTTGATCTATCATTGCGAAAACAGGATTTTGCTGATTAAGGGAGTAATACACCCACTGTCCCTTTTTGGTTTCCTTTACCAGTCCTGCATCTTTTAATTTTCGTAGGTGCTGGCTGATGGAAGGCTGACTCATGTCAAATACTTCTTGCATTTCACACACGCAGCACTCACGTAATTTTAAAATGGCGATAATAGTCATTCTTGTTTTGTCCCCAAGCAATTTCAGAACTGCTGATATTTGTTCGATTTCTATCAACGTTTTCTCCATACATGTACCCCCGATTCCTTTTACAGACATAAGCATATAACCAATTACTTATATATTACAAGAGAAAAATTCCTCTTTACATATTCTTTACAACAGAGTATACCGTATGCGTTCAGTTTGGATGCAGATTTAGTATAAGAGATCGAAAAAAGCCCTTAATCAGGGCTTCTTAAAAAAATTGTACTCTGGTTTTAAATATAATTAATAAGTGTTACTTAACAATAATTTTTCCATTGCCATGACATCTACAAATTCACCGTCTAGCTTCCCTTGGTTTCGAAATACGCCTACTTCGCGGTATCCCATTTTCCGGTACAATCCCTGCCCTAATCGATTGAAGGGGAATGTGAAGAGAACTATTTTATGGAAACCGTTGGCTGATGCAAGGGATTCAATTTCAGCAAGAAGCTGCTTCCCCAAACCTTTCCCTCTATGGTTCCTTGAAATGTAGATGGAAAGATCCGCGACCCCGTCATACGCACAGCGGTTACTGTATGGATTTAAAGATGCCCATCCTGCAATGATTCCGTCCTGTTCCGCCACTAAGATATTATATCGACCTTGATGCCTTTCAAACCATTCCTTCATATAGGAATAATCCTTTGTTTCTTCCTCAAGTGTAGCGATTCTATCTTCAATCCCCTGATTGTAGATTTCTAGAATAGCCATGGTATCGGATTCTGATGCTTTACGAATAATATTGCCGGATTCCATGGTAACCCCCCTACACGAACGAATATCCTAAAATATTCTCTAAATTATCTCGAAATCCTTTTTGAACTAAACTGCCGCGTTACCTCAATAAAGAAAGGAGCGGCCATAGGCAACCCCTTTGATTACTATTGTACACGGTAGTTGTAGTTCAAGGATATGTTTTTAAGTGTTTATAACTAATTAGTTCACCACTTGTATTAATCACAACCTCATCTTCCCCATAACTGTTATGAGCACCAAAACTTTCCTTTATACACTAAAGCAAAACAATTAAAGGTGATTGTTACGTGGACGGATAAGAATGATAAAAGTATTCATCCACGGAAATTTAGAGAGCAGTTTCTATTTCAGCAATAAAGAACTTATCTGGAGAGGATTTCTCTCTCTCTATTTTGTTGCGTATTTTTTCTCTAATGCAACATAATGACTAAAGTTTCTTGTTAAACTAACCTGACCCGTTACTTTAAGTACAAAACTTCACAATTTCTTCTAAACCCTAACATACATACCCAATTTTCTTTTAAGTTTTATTCAATTAAATGACCCAATTGTTTAATAAGGGCTGTAGTCGGATTCTCCTCCCCTAAACCAACTGTTGTTGTGGAATTTCCACAAAAATAAGCGTTAATTCTTAAAATAAGCGTTAATCCTTCTTAGATCAACTAACCAGTTAGTTCAATAAGCAAGATGAGTAGGTGCTAAAAGTGACCTTCATGATTTACGCCTTATTCCTCATAATCTGTACGCAGTGGTGTAGCATATAGGTTAATAAATAAGAGGTAAACAGGATACAGAATGACAGACCCATAAATCAGAAGGCTAAATCTTGGGAAAAGTGTTACTCCTGCATTAATAGGAAAAACAACAGGAAAAAAAGAGAAACAAAGAATAAAATATGGTAACCACAAAAGGAGTGACAAATAGCTGTATTTTCTACCTAGTGTCCATTTTTTTGTTAAGTAAATGAAGAAAATGGTCGAAAGTAGGAGTCCTATAACATTAATAACAGCAATTATTAAGTAAACATTATCCCATTCCCAGCCAGTTAACCTACTAATATGCGATACATTTACTATGAGTTCTATTGCTATAAACAACGCTAAAGCGTTTAAGATACTAATCGTATTTAACTTTATAAAAAACTTCACCGTATACCTCCCTAATTATGAAACAGCAACATCTCTGAGTTAAGTTCATTATTCAATTATAATCGTTCTTAAAGTATCCTGCATCGTTTGTTCAATAAAGAATTAAACGTTCCCCAAAATAACTAAAGGGTTCCGTTTTCGGGTGAATTCTTAATAAATGACACAAGAATGGACGTATGAATCGGCATACGTCTTTTCCTTTATTTATCAACGCTTCTACGAAATATCATTAACATTGACATTGCAATTAACATCATTATTATGATGGACAATATGTATTATACAATTAATAAAGATGGTCAAAATTTCTGTCATTAGCAGTGCCGATGATTTTTTATGCTGGTTGATAAAACAATGCTGATTCCGTATCTAGGATCAAGAAGGCCTGCACTTATCAGTTAGGGGATCAGGTTAAGACCCCCTAGCTGATAAATAAACGGAAGAATTTCGCCTAAATGGTAACTTTTATTAAAAAGGGCTGAAATAGATGGAGAGATTCCGCCTATTGACTCGAAGAATTCAAAAATGGGGGATTTTGCTGTGCATAAGCGAAAAAGCTCCCCTTATTTACCCCTAAACATGCTCCATTCTGCATTTAACCGGAAATTCTCTGCTTATTTACTTTTGCTATTTCCGAGATAAGGGAGCAGATATCATATTTAAAAGATTATGATGAAACGAATCACAAGTAAAGTGAGATTTTATTTAAAAAAGGTTTTTGTCTTCTCTCCAATTACGGCGAGTTTTACTTTTTTATATACCAATCATGATGCCATTACGGCATTCATTTCGGCACGTATTATTAGAAATGCACCTCAAAACGGAATCCTTTACAAAATAACACATCCGTTTTTGTCCCATAAATACACTTATTAAATCTTTTATTATCATATATCGCATTCGGTCCATATTCTTGAAAAAGACAAGGAAATAATAGAATATACTATAGTAGAACCAATTTATTTGACATTCCAGCTAGCTGAAATCATTTAAGTCTTTGGGAGAAATTTCGTTAGGATATTCAATTGGATAATCATCCACTGAATGGATCGATAAAATAGGAGGAGAATAGATGAAACCGATATCTATTTTAATAGCGGATGATGAACAGGAGATTGCAGATCTGATCGCCATCCATGTAGAGAAAGAGGGGTACCATGTTGTTAAAGTATCTGATGGTCAAGAAGCACTGCAAGTTATCCGGTCCCAACCTATTGATTTGCTTATCTTAGATATTATGATGCCTAGAATGGATGGATACGAACTCACCAGCCTAATTCGAAAACAGCATAATATGCCGATCATATTTGTAAGTGCTAAAACTTCTGATTTCGATAAGGTTCAGGGACTCGTGATAGGTGCAGATGATTATATGACGAAACCATTTACCCCTATTGAATTGGTTGCACGTGTAAATGCGCAATTAAGACGCTTTATGAAGCTAAATCAACCCCAAAATGATCATCATTCTATACTAGAATTTGGCGGCTTGGTTATTTCACCTGAGCAGCGTACCGTTACGTTATATGGTGAAAATATTGAGTTAACTCCTAAAGAGTTTGATATTTTATATTTACTGTCCAGCCATCCAAAGAAAGTATACAGTGCGGAAAATATCTTCCAGCAAGTTTGGGGAGATGCCTATTATGAAAGTGGAAATACCGTTATGGTACATATACGTACGTTACGTAAAAAATTGAAAGAAGATGCCCGAAAAAACACATGGATCAAAACGGTATGGGGCGTTGGGTATGCATTCAATGGGTAAGGCTGTACGCAGTTTTCGATCCATGATGGTTCTATTATTTGGCTTAAGTATGCTGCTATCAGGAACCATCACCTATTTAATCTTTAGGGGACTCCAATTTTATTATCATACATACGTCCAATTCGGTGAAACACTGTTTTTTTATCGGCAAATTTTGAAAGATACAGGTGATATTAATTTCTTTTTACTGATCTTTATCCCCCTTTCCTTCCTGTTCTTTTATTTATTTACAAAGCGTTATTCAATGTATTTCAAGGAGATTTCCACTGGTATTCGCTATCTTGCTCAGGGGGATTTCACCTATCGCGTTCAACTAAAATCGAATGATGAATTTGAACATATTGCTCACGATATTAATCAGGCGAGTGAAAAGTTACAAGAAGCGATAGCAAGAGGAGATTTCTCGGAAAGCAGCAAGGAACAGTTAGTCGTCAATTTAGCACATGATTTACGTACACCTCTGACCTCTGTTTTAGGATATTTGGATTTAATTCTGAAAGAAAAGGATTTGACGGAAGAACAAGTTAGACATTTTTTAACGATTGCCTATACCAAATCTCAGCGTTTAGAAAAGCTTATTGACGAATTATTTGAAATAACACGAATGAACTATGGGATGTTACCCATTGAGCAAAAACTAGTGAATATAAGTGAGCTGCTTTTTCAGTTAAACGAAGAATTATTTCCGATTTTCGAAAAAAGTAATTTGACCGTTCGCATGAATATTTCGCCTGATTTACCCATTTTAGGTGACGGCGACTTGTTAGCACGTGTGTTTGAAAATATTCTAACCAATGCCACTTATTATGGATATGATGGTCAATTTATCGATATGAATGGCTATATGGAAGCAGAAGAAGTGGTTGTCCAGATCATTAATTATGGAGATTTTATACCCGAAGAAGACTTGCCACATCTGTTCGATATGTTTTATACGGGTGACAAGGCAAGAACGGATCAAAAGGATAGTACAGGTTTAGGTCTATTTATTGCGAAGAACATTGTAGAGCAGCATAACGGAAAGATACATGCTGAAAGTACTGTCATACGAACCATGTTTGAAGTCCGTTTTCCACAGGAGATTGAACAAATGTGACGTCAAGTAAAGTAACACAGTTTTTGCTCACATATAAGTGAAACACTTAACTGGAAATTAGGGTTAATAACAAATGTCATTTACAATGGAGGATTTACGAATATTATTCACTTATTAACCCATCCAAAATGTTTTGGTAATTAATAATAAATGCTGTTTAAGGAAAAAGAGCCGAAATAGACAAATATTGCATATCTTAGGCTCTTTATTTTAATTACTTCTTGTGTTAAACAGCAAATACACATAAATAACGAAGGTGAAATTAGTTATCAGAATCCTTCTACCCTTTATTTTATATTACTTTTTTAGCACATTTGAGATATGATGAATCGGTCTTCCTAAAATGAAGAAAATAACAATAGCTATTGAAGTAAAGATGACTACTAATTCAGGGAATGACTTACTTTCTATATCACTATTTAATACAGTTTTTGACCACAATGGACTTGTGATACCCAAAATTATTATGGTAACAACAGCACAAATTCTTAAAGTGAAACCATAATCATTTTTCATTTCTGTCACCTCCTGTAGGTTATAATTTTGCATGCTTTGATGATAGTTGATTGGATCCTATTAATGATAAAATCATCGACAAAATTAAAATAATAACAAAAAAGATGAAAGCATAACTGAAATGAGAGAACGATTCTAAAATGCGGCTGGATATGGCAGGTCCAAATGACATGCCCAGAAAGTTGATAAGATTATATATTCCTAAACCCATCGCATTTTTGTCCTTTTCTATCGTTTGTGGAATTTCAATATTGATTGCCACAGTCATCATTGTAAAAGCGATATAAATGGAGAAAACTCCAAGAGTTGCGAATACAGATTGTCTTACACCGAAAGTTGCCAATATCAGGAATCCTAAAAGTTCTATGATCACGGAATATCCAATAAGTTGCTTACTGCTTATGAGATGCAGGCTCTTTTTTGCGATGAAGCTTGTCAAAAAGGCAAAGATTGAGATCACACCCAAAATAAAACCTGTGCCAATGGCTGAATGATGAAAGCGCTGCTCCGTTAATAATGGGAATAAAAACACAATGCCCACCATAGCTGCGTTATTAACAAAGCTTATCACAAGCAATCTGTTAAATGCAAAATTTCCAAAAACAGACAGATCGACAAATAGAGCCAAATCTCTGCGGTTCCCATGAGTCATTAAACCAACTACTGACAGAGCAGTTATGATAAGGAGATAGCCATTCATTTTAACCCCCAGAATAAACGACACAACGAAAATCAATAAATAAAATAACCCGATGAAGTCAAAAGGATCGGTCACCTTTTTCCCGTTGGCATACCCGGAAGGCATCACCAAAAATAACCCGATGAGTGTTAGAACCACCAACAACATCAATAAAAACAAAGAATGCCAGCCCCATAAGAAAGTAAACGTGCCTCCAATCAAAAATCCTATTCCTGAACCTAATGATAAACATCCACTAATTAACGTTAATGCAAGGTCTCTTTTAGATGCTGTCATATTTTGATTGGCGATAATCATGGACAAGGCAATGAAAGAACTGCCTCCAGCAGATTGAATAATCCTTGCTATGATCACAAAGATATACTGATTGGTTATGGAACCAATAATGGAACCACTCACGAAGATACACACACCGAAGATTAATAAGGTCTTAAGTTGGAAGTATGACGCCAATTTACTGTAAGTAATAGAACCAAAGGCAGTGACCAAAGTATATAAAATCACTACCCAACTAATCATAGAAGTTGTTACCCCTAGTTCTCCTTTCATATCGACAAGTGCCACATTAAACAAAATTGAATTCATCACACCCGATAAAACGATGAAACACAAGGTTAGGATAAGACCATTTTCTTTACTTTTCATCTTCATATTTTTATCTCCTTCTCACTTTGTTTTATAGTCATAAAACCTTATGACTATAAGATAAAAAAAGTGGCTACTTCAGAGCGTAGCCAAGAAACCCGGTAAATAATAATCAAATATCTCTTTGTTTAGCGTGACATACTTTGTCACACCTTCACGTTCAATCAGTACTAATTGTGCGTCGGATAAAATTTTCAAATGATATGAACCGTTTGACTTACTGATCCCTAAACTCCTCCCAATTTCCGAACACATAGGGCGATTGCTCTCGTGAAATAGTAAACGAATCATCTGTATTCTTTTCTCATCCGCCAAAGCATTAAATATCTTAATGCGTTGGTGATCATCCAATTGTTTTAATACCATAAAACTATTATATAAATTTGCTCAAATTTGTCAAACCATTTAGGTGGAATTCAAATATACTTGTGTATCGCTGGTTTAAATTTATATTGTAACAACTTGGGTTTACTTCATTATCTGGCCTGATTGTTGATCACAAGTTAATTACTTCTCTTCAACCCCTTCTGCTGAACCGTTTGATAGCTTCCTCGGTCACAGGACTGAAGAGGTTAACGAGGTTTCCGTCGGGATCACGGAACAACATAGCACGGTTCCCCCACGGCATCGTGGTCGGTTTCTTTACCCACTCGTCGACAAACGGTTTCAAGCGCTCGTATTCGGCATCGACATTGTGGACGCGGAACTCGATGATGACGGTGTGATTATCGGCCGCCACTGCGGAACCAGTGCCAAACAGTGGCACCGTCTGCGAATGACCGATTGCAAGGGTGCACGATGGAAGAATGAATTCGGCAAAGACTGGCGCGGGGCGTTCCGCCGAAACACCCATGACTCTTTCATAGAACTTGACAAGACGATCCACGTCGTCCGTAATGATGCGTACAGAAGCAAAATTCACAATATACCATCCTTCCTATAATAAATGATACAATCTCGTATCATTTCATTTTGGGCTAGAATCAGTGAAGTTTCCGTAAAGGCCCAATTTAATCAGAAACTGAACCATTTGGTTCTACTTCCATACTTCCATGCCTGGCTGTTGCTCAATTGATCCATAGTGAAATGAAATAATTCCTATGGAAGTTGAAAGGCGATGTGCCCAAACTGAAGCAAGACATACTTCGCCTTTATCTCTCCCCCCTTTATGTTTACTTACTCCGATTATAAAATGACGCTACTGACAACAGTATGTCAGTAGCGTTTAAACATTTTTTGGGCTTCCTCACGAATCCGATTTCGGAATGATTCAGGCTCCAATACAATCGCAGCAGCTCCCCAGCCAAGCACCCATTGCACCAATTCGTCGTGTTGACGTACGCGTAAGACCACCTGCAATCCATCTTGATGCTCTTCCATTTCCTCTATGTAATGAAAGTTCGATTCTTTCACCTTATCTGCGATATCATGGTTAAATCGGAGGCGAACTAGCAAGAGTCGATCATCTGGAGGGGTATATTCCCTTAAGTTAAAGTGCGTTGGAAGTTCAAATCGTTCTCCCAGAACGATGAGTTCCGTCATTCGGGACAAGCGGAAATGGCGAATTTCCTGGCGCAGATCACAACGGGCCACGAGCATCCATGATCCTTGAACGAGCACCAATCCGTAGGGAGCAACGGTACGAACACTATGGCGATCCCCCTCGGAATCTGCAAGTCTTTTTACATAATGAAAGCTGATCTTTCTCTCGTCTAATATCGCTCGACGGATTTTTTCTAGATATTCTTTTTCTTTTGACTGCTTAACCTGTTTATCAGAAATGAGCAACCGCATAACCTTGCGTACACGAGATGTTTCATTGCGTACACTCACCGGTAGAATTGCCTCAATTTTACCGCCGGCATCTTGAGCCTTGACACGATAATCATCATCAAATCTTTGTTTGATAAAGTCCGTTCCAATCAGCAAGCTCACGGCTTCTGGTACCGTGAAACTAATCGGCGGTAGGAAATAGCCTTCCATCAGGGAATATCCTGTCCCAGGGGCTCCTATGATCGGCACGCCCGCTTCACTCAGCGCCTGGATGTCGCGGTAGATGGTCCGCACGCTAATTTCAAATAGGGTCGCCAAATCTTCGGCCCGTACAACTTTTTTACGTTGCAGCTCCAGTACGATAGCTAACAAACGGTCTGTTTTATTCATCGGTTACCCCCTTGAATATTTACTGTAAATAAACATACCACATCTAAATGGAGAAGATCATTTAGTGAATCTACGTCTCAACTGGAAAAAGGTGTCCCCATTTACAGGCAAAAACTGTGTCATCTCTTTTAAGCGGTCACAATAAAATAGTTAAATGTAAGATCCGGTTAATAGATTTAAGAAGAATTTAAGATTTACCCCACTTTTTATTTTAATTGTCCTGCTTATACTCGAATCATGCATTCAAGGAGGACGTAAAAATGAAAAAGTGGTTTTTTTTATTCGTAATAGGTTTCGCTAGTATTTATTTGTTTCACTATCTCCAAGATGAAAAAGAGATTAATAACCCAAATTACAATGAACGAGTAGAAAAGAAAGAAATGGCTGGGGATGTTCAAAAGATAGAGGTGACGAAAGAGCAAATTCATCAAGGCACTCTACTTTTGGTAAACAATCAGTACCCTGTTGATCAAGATAGTATAAAAAAAGATATTATTGATCTAAGTAGGCACAATGAATTGATAACGGGATTTGGTTTACTTACTAGTGAAATGAAATTATCAGAAGAGATTGTACATCAATTTTCAAAGATGACCGTTTCAGCTGAAAAAGACGGAGTCCATCATTTTTTAATTTCTAGTGGCTTTCGGGACTTTGATGAACAAGATGCGCTATACAACCAAATGGGTTCTGACTATGCTTTACCAGCAGGGTATAGCGAACATAATTTAGGTTTATCACTTGATGTCGGGTCTTCTCAAATGAAAATGAGTCAGGCACCTGAAGGAAAATGGCTGGAAAACAATGCTTGGAAACATGGGTTTATCCTCCGTTATCCAGAAGGGAAAACAGCTGTGACAGGAATTAAATACGAACCGTGGCATATCCGTTATGTTGGTGTACCTCATAGTGCCATTATGAAAGAAAAGAATTTCGTTTTGGAAGAATACTTGGATTATCTGAAAGAAAAAAAGAGGATCTCCATTAATGTTAATGGAGAAAACTATATGATTTTTTATTATCAGATTTCCCGAACAACTACAATCGAAATACCCGCTAATCACCCTTATAAAATTTCAGGAAATAATATCGATGGTGTAATCGTTACGGTGTTTCTAGATGAGGAAAAATGAAAAACATAAACGGGATGATTGTGAGGGAGGCTCGCAACACATGAAATCAAAAAAATATACAATAGGACTATTCCTGCTATATTTAGTAGCACTAACATGGGTAATCCTATTAAAAGTTCGATTTCCGCTTGCACTTCTTCACACAGACAGAAGTTTAAACCTAGTTCCTTTCGGAGCATCGGGCAACGATCTAGAAATTATCATCAACGTCTTGATTTTTCTACCCTATGGCATTTTTGTGTGCATGCTTGGAAGCAGAAAATCATTCCTTAAAATGCTTGCACCCATCTTCTTTACCAGCTTATTCTATGAGGATATCCAATACATGTGGGCACTGGGAGCAAGTGATATAACAGATCTTATTACAAACACTTTAGGAGGAGTCATCGGAATTGGTATTTTCTTTGTCCTCCACAAAATCTTTAAAGATAGCGTTTTTAATACGATAAATGGAATGGCAGTCCTTTTTCTGTTGTTTATCGGAATCGTTATTTATGCAAATATGAAGTTTAAATTTTTTATATTCAGATTTTAATATAGTACATGGTTTTTGTGTAATCAAAATAAGACATCGACAGAAAGGGGAAAAGATTACCTCTCCCCTTTCTTTTTCTTGTAATAAAAAAGCATGCATCCGAATAGTGAATTAGAAAAAGTCAAAAAATGTTGATTTCAACGATGGGATCATTTTTTCGAATCGCTCAATCTCCATCTCGGATCCCTTCAAGTAATCCATTTCAAAAAGCTCCATCGGTTTTTTGTATCCAAAGAGAATGGCTGAAAGAGAATTGATGTTTAAACGTATCCCTTTTTTAGGCGGATGAACACACTGACCTCCTGCTTTTTCTTTAAATACCTTTATTTCGCCATTTCCAATTAAATAGCTTCCATTATTCCAAGGGGCATGTGAATCTTCTAGATGTAGGAAAAGCGGCTCATTTCCTGGGATAAAAGGAAATCTTTTTAAACATTCCTCCGCATCAACGATCCTTGCCATAAAATAAGGGGTCAACTCTGTTTTCACCTTGGGTTGCGGCAGAAAATAAGAAAAAGGATCCTGACTGGCTAGAGTCATCGTCACGGTTTCAACCATGGAATCATGCTGGCAAATAAAATTCCATAGCCCGATTCTCGCTTCCTGGTCCAAGGCAACCATCTCCTGCACATTCATTTTTCTTTCCTTCACATGGTAAAGAATATACCCTTTAGCCTCGTGCTCGGAATGGTAATAGACGGCAAGCTGCGAATCTTCATCATATACATGATGTTGCCACCAATTGGTCTCCCGTTTTAGCATTCCGGTATGTTGAATGCTAAATTGATTGTAAATCTTTTCAATCTCTTCATTATGGGTCTCTTTTGAATATCTTTTTATAAAACCTTGCTGGCTGTCGAGAAACTTCAGGTCCTTATTTTCAATCGTTATTTTTTTCTGCTCACTAAATATTTCCCATCCAAATTTCCGATAAAATGAGATATCAAATGGGTGTAAAAGTGATACGATTTGAGCATTTTCACGCATGTGCTTTAAAGAATCGAGAATGAGGGTTTTGACATAACCGTTTCGTCGATATTCCGGGTATGTAGCAACACCTGCGATTCCACCCATCTTCCAAACATCATCCTTCATTTGAACGTTCAATGGAATAATATGAAGTTTGGCAGCTAGAATGTCCTCATCCCATATTCCTAAAATTTTATGGTTTTTCGCCCTTTCCTTCCACGCAGGTAAGTCAGAAGCCGCAATCTTATATTGAAATGCATACATGGACAGTTTTATTGATTCTAAGAATTCATCATCTCTTAGTTCTGTAACTAACATTTAGGCCCATCTCCTTTACCAAACTTCATTTTTTTAACATTGCAAGAATTTCATTTAAAGAATAGCGGTACCAGATATAATGGCATTCGCTGAACCGTGTGTAGTAAGGGACAGGCGCCTTATACCACTCCCTACTCCTACTCTATAGCACCATTGGCAGGCACTACTATCTCTATCTTTTTTCAACAAGTAATAGAATGAATGTAGCTAGTGGACCTAATAGCAAGGATAAAAGAAACCAATTAAATCCACTCCTATTCTTGCCTTGAGCTAATCCAGCATTAATTAACGATAATGTTCCCCAGCCGATGTAATATCCGCCATCCATATGAATACCTCCACTCTCCTAAAGGGCCTACTTAATTAGGTTTAAACAATTGATCAACCTCATTTTTTAATTCATCTAATAATCTAATATTTGTCTGGTACCCCAGGCTTTCAACCACGTTTCGATAATACCACTCTTGATCACCTTTCCCGCGGTTAAACCTTTCCCAAACACTTTCACCCATTTGCTTATAATCTTCAATGATAGACTGTATATTATGTAATTTATCTGCGCAGGCAACAGCCCGAACCTCATCTGGTGCTGTCTTTAAAAACTCGATTGTATGCTTTTTTCTTTCCTCCCAGGACAATGACTTATCTGGTTCAGAGCATCCCTCTACAATCCTAGCTATTATTCTCCCAAAATCCCGTTCAATATCTGCTAATGTAAGAGACGTATCTTCCACCGTATCATGTAAGATTCCTGCAGCAACAAGATCATCGCCATATCCTGCCTTCATTAACATCATTCCAACCGCGACAGGATGAGTAATATAGGGAATATCCGTATGTTTTCTAAATTGATTTGCATGAGCTTTGCTTGCAATCTGAAGTGCCTTTTCAATCACATTCATAATGGGTCATCCTCCTTTTCTTTTTTAAGTCCAAGGTCTACCCTAATGAAAATTATTTCTTATAAAGTATTCTATAAAAATTCTCCTTTTTGTTTTTCCCGTTCCACTTGTTGCTATCAAGATTTCACAGCTGGTTAATAGTTATAATGGTCTTATCTAATGATAGATCATTAGGGTTATTTTTCCAATAAAGAATTTAGGATTCTGATAGCAAAACCTCATTTTAGAAATCCGCTAAAAAATGGTATTATTAAAAAGAGAAGAAAGTTTGGGGGCTATCATGAAAAAACTTGTAAAAGTCGTCGCAGCGATTATCGAAAATGAGCAAAAGGAAGTTTTATGTGCGCTAAGATCTCCTGAAATGTCTATCCCAAATAGGTGGGAATTTCCTGGTGGTAAAATAGAAGCCAATGAGGACATCTACTCAGCATTAAAGAGAGAAATTGATGAAGAATTAGATTGTAAGATCGAAACATACAATGAGATTTTTAACGACACTACCCATGAATACGAAACATTTATTATTAACCTAATCTCAATTAAATGTCGTGTTGTCAAAGGAACTCCTACAAAAAGTGAACATTCCAAGCTAATTTGGCTAAAAAGAAAAAATTTAGATTCCCTAAAATGGGCGCCGGCTGATGTTCCAGCAGTAGAACAATTAATCCAAGAAAAATAGTCTTCTCGAGATGAGAAGACTATACTTTTTCCGTAAACTGGAGCGAACACCTTCAAAAAACCATTGATGAGTATGAGCGAAAGATAATTATTCAAAAACAACAATTAAAAGAGCTTGAAGAGACAATCATGTCTAAGGATGATGCCTTAGAGGAGTCTCAAAAAAGTATCCTTCAGCTACAAATAAAGGTTAATGGTTTTGATAAATTGGAAATTCAATTACGTAAAGATATTGAAAGACTAGAATCCGATAAAGAAAAAAATGAAAATGATTTACAAAGAATCCGGGAAGAGCGACTGTCTGAAAAGGAACAACTTCAGAAAAGTATGGATGAACTAAAACTCACCCATAAGGATGAAAGAGATCGTTTAAATCAGCAAATTGTTGATTCTATTAATAAACTAAAAGAAACAGAGCCTATCAGTAAAGATAATGAAGAATTAAAAGCCCAGGTAAAAGAACTTCAAGAATCTCTTAGAATGAATAGTCAAAAATATGAACTTGATTTAACGCGTCTTCAGGAGCAAGCTGAGGTAGAAAAAGAAAGAGCCCTCTTAGTAAGAGAAAGAGAGTTGAGAGTAAGCCCGAAATATAAAAAGAAGCGCACCTTTCAGGTACGCATGGCGAATAACCGTTTATCGTGATTTCTTTAATCAGATAGACGGTTATTTTAGTTGCCACATTCTGTTTGTATCATTTTCGACCAGGGCATGTATTGATTTAAAACTTCCGGGTTTTGATAGATATCTAGATTCGGTAAATCTGTCAGTAACTTCAAAAGATAACGATAGAAATCCACATTGTTTGCTTTTGCAGTTTCTGCGATACTTAAACAGATTGCATTGGCTTTTGCACCGGCTTCGCTAACAGAGTGGATCCAGTTTTTTCGACCCACCACACTCGGGCGAATAGCATTCTCGGCGGGATTATTATCCAATTCAATTCGCCCGTCGTTCAGGAATGCTTTCAGTCCGTTTGCCCTGTTCAATGTATATTCAGCTGCTTTCGCAAGTGCATTTTTGCCGTAAAATGGTGAAGTTTCTACCCATTCAAGGAATTTATCTACAATTGGCTTCGAATATTTCTGGCGCTTTTTTCGTTGCTTACTCGGAGACAAATGTCTAAATTGCCTTTCAAGGCGGTACAAATCGTCACAGTAATTCACACCGATTTGCCCATTTTTGCTGTCTGCCTTTAGCCAATAACGCCGAACATGCGCAAAGCAATTTGCGAAGGTAACGCCTTTCAATTTATCATAGGCGGAATATCCATCACAAATAATCGTTCCGGAAAAGCCGTCAACGAAACTTTCAAGGACAGATCGGGCACGTGACAATGAACTATGGAAAAGTGTTATTATGGGCCCTTGGCTCGGCACACTTCGAAACACCCAATTATAAGCATTAGTTTGCCCAGATTTCCCGTCGGATCGATTGATAATTTGCGCATAGGTTTCATCGATATGTAAAACGGATTTAGCCATCATTAGTTGTTTCATCCGTTCATAAATAAGGGATAACCAATCATGTGCAGCTCGAATAACCCAGTTAGAAAGATTCTTATCATTGGTATTCAATCCATAGCGAACCCATTCCTTTACCTGACGGTAAAGCGGTAAATATTGTGCAAATTTATCATAGATAACTTTGGCAAGGACGCTTGGACCCGCGATACTGCGTTGAATAGGAGCCTGTGGAGCCTTACCGCGTTTAATTTGCGCTTTCTGAAATGCATCATCTTTGCAGTTTTTACATTCATAAGCGTGTTCAATATGTTGAACTTTCTTCATTCTTGCAGGAATGAATTCTGCTTCTTCGCGTACGACAGTGCTGCCAATTTCAATCATCGGTCCCTGGCAACAGTCACAGGTCGTATTTTTTGGATGATGGTGAACAGCTTCTACTTCAATACCATCATGCAATGAATCATTTCGCTTTTTCTTTTGGACTTTCCGTACAACAGTATAAGAAATTGTCTGTTGGCTTTGTTCTTCTGTGGGCTCAGATTCGCTAAAAGACGGGCCATCATCAAATAATGAACCTTGTCCTTCTGGCTCATTATATTTAGCCATTTCAGTTTTAGAACCAAATAATAGCTTATTTAAATGGCGAAGTTGTTCGGTTAACGCTTCAATTTGCTTAGCCGATTGATCTAGCTTTTTGGATAGATCTTTGTTTTGAAGATTCGAATACGCCAATTGTTCTTCGAGAAGTCGAATTAATTTTTCGTTTTGATTCCCGTTATTGGAAGGAGTATTAACCATAAAAAATCACCACTTTTCGCCCATATAAGTTAATTATATTATACCATTTTGAACGAGCTAAGTGAAGGTGGAAACGGCTTTAAATCAACGTTTTTAACTAATTTAGAACACTCCCTCCGGTGATTTCTGAATTGCTTTTGGTTGCTGAATTGAAAGCCCTTCTAGCAACCAGCGAAGGGTCTGTTGAGAAAGTTTACGGACTTCATTTTCATCTTTAGGCCATTGAAGTTTTCCGTTATCCAAACGTTTATAAAGCATGGCGAAGCCATCCCCATCAAAATATAAACATTTGTAGCGGTCCTTGCTCCATCCAGAAAATAAGAAAATAGAATCACTATAAGGATCCAGATTAAAAGAATCCTGAATCAATGTTGCAAGGCCATCAATGCCCTTTCTCTTATGTGACTGTTCTCATAAGAGAAATTATGCGAAGAGTACTATTATGGGAAGTAGGGATTCGAAAGACCCTTATTACATAATCAAAGTTATAAACATACTTCCCATAATTTTTTATTATCAGGTTACTTGCATAAATCCGTAAGCCAATCCATCAACTTAGAATCTTCCTGCCAAGAAGGAAAGTCCTGTATATTCAGATCAATATACGCTTCTTCTATGGCCTTTCTTTTTATCTCATCGTTCAACCTAGCATATATTTCAGTACTTTTTACACTTGCATGACCAAGAAAATCGCGGATATAAACTAGAGGGATGCCAGCCTGTAGCATATGCGCTGCTCTAGAATGTCTTAACACATGACACGTTATCTTTTCCTTTCTTTGAAATTCAGAATTCATGCATGCACTTTCGGCATGCTTATTTAGAATATAAGCTACTCCTTTTCTAGTTAGTTTTTGTTTCTGCTGATTAAGAAATAATGGTGTATCGTTCAATGAAGGGGTGTATCCCGATTTTTGTTCTGCAATATATTCCTTTAACAAAGAAGTTGTATTTTTCATTAATGGTACAGAACGTGTTTTATTTCCCTTGCCGCGAAGTATTACAACAGACGGTGCATCCAGTCGGACATCTTGAAAAGTCAGATCAATTATTTCTTGGACTCTTGCGCCACTATCATACATAAGGGCCAACAAAACAAGATTTCTTCTCCCCACTTTAGAGGAGATGTCCGGCTGTGCTAACAAAATTTCTGTTTCTTTTAATGTTAGGAACTTAATATCAGGTCGGGGGCTTTTTTTAATCGGGATAGCAAAAACTTTTTGTAATTCAAACAGATTTTCAGGGCTTTCTAATTGTACATACCGTATAAAAGAGTGGATTGCCGCCAAGCGCTGGTTTCTTGTCGAAATGCAGCACCCACGGCTTTTTTCAAGCCAATCAAGAAAGCACGAAACAGATTCAAACGTAATCATATCAAGTCGTAGATGTTCCGGTCGGATTTTCCTATCCTCTTGCCAAAACAAAAGAAATAATTTATACGTATCCCTATATGAAGATATAGTATTTTTACTAACATTCAATGTTCCTGGAAGATATCTGGTGAGAAAACTGGACAAGTGCTTAGCAAAATCAGATTCTTTCTTCACTTAAACTACAGCTCCTTTCAGGAATGATATATCCATGTGCATAATCTAGCTTTGAAATGATTTCTGGATATAAATCTGCAGTAAGCCGCAGATAGTATTCTGTTCCCCTAAAATCTGCATGACCAAGATATGCCGAAAGGTATGGCATCAGGTTATTTAAATCATTCCCAGCAAGAGCCCACTTTTTAAATCGATGAACACAAAATGCATGGCGCAAATCATGTATTCTGGGTCCATGTCTTGTATGGGGAATGCCAGCTTTCCATAAGTATTCTCGATAACGTTTGTATGTGCTAGTGTAGGATATATGAGTTCCTGATGTGCGACCTGGAAAATAGAAATCACTTGGTCTACTTAATAAGTGCATTTGTTTGGAATAGGCTCTACATCGGATAATTAAGCTTTCTACCATAGGAACAATCCGGTCTCTTCCGTTCTTCGCATCAATGATACTTAGATAGCCCTCTTCGAGGTTGACATCCGTCACTTTTAACCTTAGTGCTTCCATAACTCTTAACCCACAACCATAAATCATGCGAAAGAGCAGTGGATCTATTTGTTTTCGATATCCCCGGCTTTGTGATGTCCAACTCCAATTATCAATCTGTATAAAGATTTCTTTTAACTCACTTGAGGTATATATATATGGAATACGAATTGGATAAGAAAATCGCTTTTTGGGTGTGGTTGGAATTTCAATTTTGTATCCTTGTTTTAAAAGATATCTAGCAAACTGCCGCATTAAACAGAGTCGGCCCTCATATGTCATCCTAGATTCGTTTTTATTCTTGGAACAAAATTGTTCTAATAGATCCCTATTAAGTTGTTCTATACTAATATTTTTTTCATAACAATACTTATCAAACTGTTTCATCCATCTTTCCTGACAACGGAAACGGTATCCAGCAAGATGTTTCTCATTAATGAAATCTTTTATGATAGATGATATAGCGCTTTTCCATCCATAATGGGATTTATTCATCAAAGAACACCTCCTCGGGATCAATGGGGCATTTCTTTAATGCTTCCATGTTAATCTTTAGATAATGACTTGTACTCTGGGTATTCCTGTGCCCAAGAATTTCCGAAATAACGGGAAGTGCAGCACCATTTTCAAGCATAGTTCGAGCAAGGCTACTTCTTAAGGAGTGTAAGCCTCTATGTTCGTTCTTTGGAATCTCAAGCCCGGCAATTCTCATATGTTTGTGAAGAACATTTTGAAGTTTATTTCTCTCGGAAATGGGTCCTCCCTCCGGGGAGTGTCTTACAAATAATGTAATATCATCAGTTGTTGGTCTACCATTCTTTAGATAGTCTATAACGGCCCAACCAACATCCTCTAGTAAAGGCAGTTCAAGTGGCTCACGAGTTTTAGACTGTATGATATGAATTGTTCTTTTTTGCCAGTTAAAGTCGGTAATTTTAATATTGCGAATATCGCTTGTGCGAAGTCCGAGTCTCACAACAAGAAGTAACATTGCATAATCACGCTTACCAACTGGATTACTACGATCAATGGATTTCATTAGTTTAATGACATCTTCTTTTTTCCAAGAGGAAGGGACGAATGAATCCCTCACATATCGAATATCGGGAAGGAGTGTGTGAAGTTCATGAGATACTAGGTGATTTTCAAAAAGGAAATGGAAGAATACACTTAGTTTTGATGTTAATGTTTTTAGATAAACTTTTGAACAGTCGATATACAAGGTCATGTAACTGGTTATGGTCCCTGCTAAAATATCATCCATAGATGATATTTTGTTGGCATCTAGAAATGTAAGGAGCTTCTTTACAGGATATATTAAGGAACGGCGGCTATGGTCCGTGTATCCTTTGTACTCACAGTAGGTTAGAAACCTTTCATACACATCTGAAAAGCAGCCAGGACACTGAAAAGGTTTTTTCTTTCCACTTCTAGCAGCAAAGTGGACTGTACCATATTGTTGAAAATGCCAAAGTTTATTAAGATGGCGAATTTTTTCAGTTACATACTGAGTGTTATTACCCCTACGGGTATCGAAAGATGCACCATATCTTTCCTTAACAAATGCTTGCCCAAGTTCTTCACTGTATTTCTGTTGGCCAACTTTATCCGCATAGGACATTAGGAGTGAATAAGTCTGAGAATGTTTATTAACACCTTTTTCGGTATACCCCTCTTGTCTAATAGCCTTTAATACCTCATGTATTAGCCCATTAATTGTTTGGTCCATACAATTACCTCTCTTTCAATTAGATAAGTTCAGTATGGAACATTATGGGAAGCGTTAATCAAATACTTTGCGGTTTTTAAGGGCTTTTCTCAAATCACTCTCCATAATAAAACAATTCCCATAATTTCTCATATCCGTTTTACCACAAATAATAAAAATGTTTTTAACTCCGGTAAAATCGTGCCTCATAGATGTTTCAACTCCCTCATAACAGTTTGGATGATGCGCTCATCTATGCCGTTAAAGAAGGAGATTTCAGTAGTTGCCGTCTTGATCGTACAAGCTGCGTTCGAGGAGAACGTCGCCTGTGTAATGGGGGAAGTATTTTTATCTTCGGTCTGTAATGTAACGGGGACGATAGTTAATTTTTGTTGCGACATAGAAAAACACCTCCCTTTATTTGATACTTGTATCGTACCAAAGAGGTGATGGTAATTTGTATGCGTTGTTTGAATGGGGGCTTACTTTGAAATGAAAGGTGTTCCTTTTACCCGTGAGATTTCACCTAAGCATTTGTTCCATTCCTCTAGCCAAAAAGAAGCCTCTGCACGTTTGGAATATGCGGTGCAGCACCGTCAGTTTTGCCTATTAACCGGAGAAGCAGGAATGGGGAAATCAACGGCCATCCGGTCATTAGTTCATCAATTGGATCCAATTCATTATCATTACTTATATATCTGTGATTCTTCTTTGACACCAAAACTTTTTTATCGGGAAGTTCTACTGAACTTCGGCATCCAGCCGGCCTTTCGGTCAACAGATGCAAAACGTCAATATCAGTCTTTGATGCTTGATATTTATGAGAATGAGAAAAAGCATGTCGTTGTTATTTTAGATGAAGCCCATCATTTTTCCGACTCTATGTTGCAGGAGCTGCGCTTCATTCTTAATTTCAAAGAGGATTCCATGTCTCCCCTTTCGCTTATCGTTGTGGGACAGCCTAGTCTGCGAAATCTATTAAGGGTAAAGCAGTTGGAAGCCATTGAACAGCGAATTCAAATGCGATATCAAATGAGTGGTCTAACAGAAAAAGACACGAATGAATATATTCGTCACCAGTTAAAAGTTGTAGAAACACCCCATGAAATCTTTTCTGAAGAGGCTGTTATAGCGATTTATAACTTTAGCCAAGGGATTCCAAGAAAAATTAATACACTGTGTAGTCAAAGCTTATTAGATGCCTTCATACAAGGAAATAAGATTGTGGGAGAATCGCACATCCATCGGGTGATCAATGAACTGTAGAAATGTATGTAGTGATAATTATAAACAATTGGAGATTGGAATTGCCGAGATGGAGGCAACCGTTGAACGGCTAAGAACGGAAATAAATGAGTTAATAGAAATTAGAAATGCATTGAATCAACTGCATGGCTTTCTAAAGAAGGAGTCTAAGGAACTGATTGAGGATCTGCCATTTTAAATGGCAGACAACAAGGTTGACTTCTATAAATGCCATCGGCATTGAGGGTGACTGTTAATCAGTTGCCCCGTCAACGCCACTGGCAATATAACCGCCAAAGAAGGTGGCTGCGGACAGTATATATACGAAATGTTTACAAACGGTTTTTGGTATTAGAATATGGGCCAAAGACAGTTGTTTACGTATAAATTAAACCAATTATTTATATATTAATAAAAAGTGGATAAACAAAAAGCGGAATGGAAAATAATGTACCCTTGAGTACAGCGAGAGGAATGAAGCTTAAAATGAAAAAAATACTTAAAATTTCGATGTTTTTAGTAGTGATTTTTTTTACCTTTCATCATATAGGTAATGCTAGTGGTAGCAATGATTTTCAAACAAAGAAACCTATGACTGTAGAAGAAGTATATGAAGCTGAGGGGTATACCAATTTTAAAGTTGCAACTAAAGAGTTTGAAAAAAAGTTTAATTCAAAAATAAATCTTCCTCAAAAAATACCGTTTAAAATTGAATATAAGTATGCAAAAATTGATAAAAAAAATTCAAAGGTCACTTTCGAATATCTGGGTGAAAATTTTAAAGGAAATCAACTTAAAATAGTAGCAAGTTTAAATGATTTAGGTAAGTTTAAAGGAGGATATAATTACTATACGAAAAATGGTACAGAAGTATATATCCGCCATAATCCTAATCCACACCAATCTACAATGTTATCTTTTAAAAAAGATGATCTTCAATATTATTTAATTTTGTTCTATCAAAACAAAGATTTAGAAAAAGAGAAAATAATCGAAATAGCTAATTCATTTGATATATAAACTAATGGAGTCGTATTCGATTGACCATTACTGTCTTTGTGGTTCAAGACCTATAGAGTGAATCCTTGTCAAAAAATAAGAAGGACAGTTCTTAAGCTGTCCTTCTTAACATATTATTGTTGTAACCAACCATAAGCATAAGATCTTCCTTGTGAAGAATCTCCACTCGTAACAATAACCATATAGTTACCTTCTGTTTGAACTCCGTAATGGAAAGTGGCTGCTCGACCAAAGGGCACAATATGACTTTCTAGTTTTGAACTTGGACCACTTGGGTTATATCTCCAAAGACTAACTTCAACTTGAAATTGACCTTTGGAAGCATAATTATTATTTACTCCCCAGTCAATCACACTGCCTTTAGTGAAATATATAAAATTAGTACCAGCAGTTTTGTCTCCCCACTCCATATATGTTCCCTGACATTGTATTCCTGCATAACTACAATTCGTATCTTTTTCAGCATGTGAAATAATTGGAGCCAAACTAAATGTTAGCATTAACAAAAGTGATGAAATTAGTAACTTTTTCATAAATAACCACTCCCCTTTTTGTATATAACACCAATTCTGCATTATTTTTACAAAACCTTCTTTTTTTAAAAAATTTTTAAAAAATTCTTTTCATATTAATTGGCGTACTGTCTTTCATGCCATGCTTCTCAGCTAAAAGCCTATATCCCAATTTACCTTTTTGATATTCCTTCACTAACATCAACTTAAAATTTTTCACTATATTTGGTCATAAAAATACACCCCGAAAGTTAGATTTCACTCTAACTTTCGGGGTGCAGGACATTTAGTTGGTGCTGTTTTCTATTTGTTCGATAATTTTCCAAGCTGAAGTATTAATGACATATACGGATTTTTCATCTTTCTCATGTGAATCTTTAACTGGAATTATATCTAAGGTTACCTTTGCCTTTTTTTCATCCTTGAAAATTAATATGACAGAAATTTTGTTGGTTTCAGTATTAAATGCCCCTTTTTTCACTACATATTGTACGTCTGTGATTTGTCCGTTTCTTGAAATACGTTCCATTATTCCTTCAGCAACCTTTACTTTATCAGTAATATTGCTTTGGAATAGATCTTTTGAAATAGTCTCGGGATAAAAACTTGATAAAAATATGTCTATGTCATTCGTAAGGAGACCCGCGATAAAGTACTTTAATACATCTGTTTTGGGGTCTTTATTTTTACTCGAGTCTTCAGGAGGATTAAAATAAGCAATCTCAGGGTTTCTTCCTTCGGATTCTAACCAATCAGAGGTTTTATTCACATACTCTTTTGTTTGCTGAACCTCATTTATAACCTCATTTTTGGTAGAATCCAATTCTAACTGTTTTTTTCCTGCCTCTGGCCCCCATATAATGTACATCATTAATAGAAAAAAAATAATAATACTTAAGCTGATTTTGACTACTTTGGATGACATTATTTAGTTGCTCCTTGATCGGCAGCTTCTAAATCCTCTCTAAGAATTTTCCACTTATTTGAGATTTCTGCTTGTTTTACTTTGATATCCATATATTCATTACGAAGATATTCTTTGTCTATATCATCCTTATTTGCCATATCTATAGCGGTAAGTAATAGCTGATGGGAACGATTGACAAGACTAATGAAGTTTTGGTTGGCTTCACTCCGTAAATAGGGTCGAAGGTATTTCGTTTTCCAATTTTAATTTAACGGTAATTGGCTTCTCACCTTCAAATTCAACAGTATTTCCTCTTCCAATATAAATAAATGGTTCATTTTTACCGTCGATTTCCCGGTACTTCCTTACAAAGAGATGAAGGTTAATCCCACGGCGTTCATTAAAAATAATATTTTGCCCTCGATCCGTATTTTGGGATGTACTATTGGGTGTTTGCCATTGAAAATAATGCTCATCAATAAATTTATCATTATAATTAATACTTTCCTTGATATCCTCTTCTTTATGAAGGTCGATAAACAAGAAATACTCATTCCCATTCGTAAGGAGTCCTGAACCTCTAAACGAACTGTGCATTTTTCGATAATTTGATAACAAAGCAGCATCCACCATAGAGTATTGTTCATATAATTTAAAATGTGGAACACCATAATATCCTGCTTTGAATTCCTTCTCATAACGGAAAATTCCGTAATGAATAATATCTACAATAAACTTTCGGTATTCCTCATTTTCTAATAGCCCCATAAACATTGTAGTCTTACTCAGTTTACCATTACTGTATTGAACTAATTTAGGCTTATTCTTAAGCTGGCCACTATCATAGTAATTTTGATTCAATGTTTCAAAGGCATGTGACACACTATCATCATCAACATGACGAATCATCTTAACGATCTGCTTTTTTGCAGTAATTAAATTTATTTCTTCATGATCCAAAAGATATTGAATGATCACAAACTCGTAAATCCTTTTAAGTGGTAGCTTACTGGATAACTCTTTTAAAGTCCCTTCAAATCCATCATTTTGTAAAAGACCTTTTAAATCATCATCTTTCTCAACTTTGGCCACAAATTGCAAGTACGATTTTTCTCGATCTATGAATTTAACGGGATCCGGTGCCCCGTCATATTTCATATAATCCATTAACAATAAAGGAATTCGTCCCTGATTGAGTTTCTTAAATTCGAAATACTCTTCTTTCAAATATTTCATGGAATTGAAGTTTTCGTTATCAATCTGTGCCAAAATTCTCTCTTGTGAAATCTTATCCATTTGGATATGTGTACAGCCAGGGATGTTTGCAAAGCCTGTTGCAATCGCTACCTTTAAGCTTTCCTTATCATAATAACGGCTGCCATTTAATGCCAATGCAATGAGGAAGGTTTTATTATGGTTTCCTATAAAATCAAGGACTGTTAAGAACTCCTTATTAGCATGCTTCCGCAATCCTCTTCCCAATTGTTGAATAAACACAATTGGGGAGTTGGTTGGCCTCAACATGAGCACCGTGTTGACAGAGGGAATATCAACCCCTTCATTAAAAATATCAACGGTAAAAATAAATTCTAATTCGTCATTGTCCTTTTCTAGGCGATTAATATATCTTTCACGTGTTTCTGGTGGATCAGCCCCGTATAAACAGACGCTTTTATAGTCCTTTTTATTAAATTCACTAGCCATATATTGTGCATGCTCAATGCTTACACAGAAACCAAGCCCTTTTCTTTTCTCTCCGTCATGACCATAGAAGTCCATTTTTTCAATAATAAAATCGACACGTTCATTCACCTTAAGCCTCTTAGTGATCTCGGTGATATCATCAATGTCTACATCACTCAAATCAATGCCTTCGATATCGGTTATGCCAAAGTAGTGAAAAGGAATAACCAGCTCGTCCTCTAGAGCCTCATGCAACCGGACCTCGAGTGCCACATTATTATCAAATAAATCAAACACATTATAGCCATCGCTTCGTTCCGGCGTTGCCGTCATTCCTAAAGTAAAATTTGGCTTGAAATAGTCCAATACCGTTTGATACGTCGGACTTATCGCATGATGGGCCTCATCAATGATTAAATAATCAAATTCATCATTTTCAAATTCATGATAGCATTTCGAAATGGTTTGGATAGTGGCAAACACATAATCAACATGTTTCTGCTTATGATTACCTGTTAGAAGACCAAAAGTAAATCCTTCATTGGGAAGGAGCATTTCAAAAGTATCCTTAGCTTTCTTCAAAATCTCTTCTCGATGAACAATAAAAAGGAGTTTTTTAGGTTTCACATTCTTCACATCAAATGCCGACATATACGTTTTACCGGTACCAGTTGCAGCTATGACAAGCGCCTTTTTCTCCCCAAAACTCCGCAATCTATCCAAATTTTCAGTTGCACGTTTCTGCATCCGGTTTTGCACTATATATTTTTTGTTCTCATAGATTAATTGATGTGATATCTGGGTGCTCTTAAAGCTTTTAAGGAAATCCTCATATCTTCTAATAAAATCCTCATCCGCTTCCTCACTCATGTTCCATAGATAATCATATTCCTTTAAAACATCCTTAATGAATCTGCCATTCTCCTTGGCGATAATTTCAACATTCCATTCAATATTGCTTTTAAGAGCACTTTGGGTGATATTGGACGAGCCAATAATCACTTTGTAGCTATCTTGGTATTCAAATATGTATGCCTTCGTATGAAAGCCAATCTCTTTATCCGTCACAAAAACCTTTAAATCAACATTCTTAAATTCTCTAATTTTTTCTAATGCCTTTGCGTCAGTAAAATTAAGATAGGTTGAAGTAATGATCTTTCCCCGGATGCCCTTTTTCTCCGCCTCTTTTAAAGGATCAAGGAGCAACTGCAGTCCGCTGAAATTAATAAAGGCCACACTAAAATAAAACTGCTCACACTCATTCATCGATTTTACTAACTCTTTCAATAAATTCCCCTTATCGGAATTTACGATTAACTTCTTTTCAACCGATTCCATTGGATTTCTCCTGCCCACATTAATAATAACTTTTTAATGTTATTTATTGGATATGAGAAAATTGTACTATAACTAGGGGTAATAAAAAAGATCTTCTATTGAATTATGAGAATAGAAGATCCTATTGCTACGTTCTTTTCAGCTCATTTTTGAGTGAATCATGAAGTACCTCCAATTCAAACTTCTACTACTTCAAAAGAAGTAAGCAATCAAAATAATTTACCAGGTGGCATTTTCACCTTAAAATATTCTACTTATTGCACACACACCAAAGATCATAAGCAAAAGGCCTATTAAATAGACCAAATCCTTTGCCCCTAAACTCGTCGTTTGATAATAGGTCCGATTTCTTGTGCCTGTAAATCCTCGGGCCTCCATCGCAATCGCGATTCTCTCTGATTTTCGCACTCCCTGAGTGAACAACGGCAGCGAATATCTCATAAAAGCTTTCCAACTATTTTTTTGCTTATAGCCGCGAATTTTATGGGCTGCCTTCATTTGATTGAGTTCAGATTGAAAAAGCGGAATAAAGCGAAACCCGGCCAAAAATCCATACGCCCATTTAGGTGAAAGTTTACATTGATGAATCAAACTCATGATGAACGAGGTTAAATCCGTCGTTGAGGTGAATAACAATCCAAAGGTTACGAATCCTAACATCCTTAAAGAAATCGTTAACCCATGATTCAGACTCTCTTCTGTCACATGAAACCAAGCCCAACTCCAAATCGGTTCTTCCCCTTTACCAAACGCCGCCATCATCCAAAAGATTAAAATAAAAAAACCTAAATAGGGTAAAAGTCTTTTCAATAAATATGACATTCTCCATCCGCCCAAAAAAATGCCTATGAATACAGCAATAAGCCATATACCAAACGTTTCTTTCGGATCTGAAATGGCCATCAAGATAAACATAGCTAAAAAGTGAGCAAGCAGCTTACAAGCAGGGTTTAAGCTCGAAAGCCATGATTGATTCCCCTTCATACGAGACATAGCTCCTCTCTAGCTTGAAATAATTGATAATGCAGAGGAGGCACCAATGGGCTCTCATTCAAAAGGTCTTGGTCCATAAATAATTGATATGGTGTCCCATAGAAAGCAGCTTTTCCCTTTTTAAAAAGGATAACTTTATCCGAATAGCGATCCACTAAATCCATATCATGGGTTACCATGATAATGGTTGTACCCTGTTCTTGACGCTCCTTCAGCCGTTTAATCAGCTCGTTAGCAGTCTTTTCGTCCTGGCCGAATGTTGGCTCATCCAGTAATAATAACGCTTGGTCGAATAATAACATCGTGGCCACACTCAAACGGCGTTTCTGGCCAAGGCTCAGTGTAAATGGATGGGCGTCACGATAGGATTCCAATCCAAATTCCTGCAATAACTGATTGGTTTTTTTACGGATCTGCTCTTCCGGCCAATTTCTTTGCCGGCCGCCAAAGGCGATTTCATCAAAAACAGTATTTGTAATGAATTGCAATTCTGGATTTTGAAAGACAAAGCCTGCTTTCTCATATAGCTCCTGATCAGACCATTTTTTTAATTCCTTTTCAAGAAAATGAACTTTTCCTTTTTTTAAGGATTCTAAGCGTGCTAAACTTTTCAGGAACGTACTTTTGCCGCTCCCATTTTTCCCGATAATCGAAATCCAGTCCCCTTTATGGATGGTCAGATTAATGTCGTTTACAATCGTCGTTTTCCCATAGCCGATTTCTAGACTTTCTGTATGGATGATAGGGTTTTCTACCGAATCGTTTTTCGGTTGTTCCATCGACTTCATTTCTATGATCCTAGAGAGTTCGATTGCTAATGGATGAGTATCATGGCGAACCACATCCGGCCACTTTATCGGAAATAGCTTTGGACGCCAAATTCCAGCCTCCTGGATCTCTCTCTGGAAATTCACCAAGATTTCTTCAGGTTTGCCATCGCCAATCATCCTGCCATCTTTATTAAGAATAATCACCCGGTCCATCCATTCGATACATCCATCCAGTACATGTTCAACAAATACCATTGTTTGGTTGTTTTGTCGGGATACATCTCTTAACAATTCAAAAATCTCGTTTCTTCCTTCAGGATCCAGTTGAGCTGTCGGTTCATCAAAGAACAACACATCAGGTTCCAGTGCTAATAAACAGGCTAGTGCCAATCGCTGCTTCATTCCGCCGGAAAGTGAATCAATCGGCGTACGTTTATCAATCCTCAATCCCGCTTTATCCATTAGATCCTCTATCATCCCATCCATTTGATCACGTGGAATCATCCGGTTTTCAAGACTAAATGCAATTTCTTCATCTACATGCAGCATGCAAAATTGAGAATCAGGATCTTGAAACATCACACCGGTACGATCTGGACGTACGATTTCCCCCGATACTTCAGCATCTAAAAATTCAGGGATAATCCCGGCGAGTGTGGAAATCAACGTTGATTTTCCGCACCCGCTAGGTCCTAAAATTAATAGTTTCTCACCTTGCTGAATCGATAGATTGATATGATTTACTATTTTTTTATTATGTTGGTAAAAGCGAACCGATAAATGGTTACATCCCAGAAACATATTCATCCGCATGACTCTTTTTTCTTCTTTCCTTCATGATTTCATATTGGTCTAATACACCTGTTTTGGCGAGAGACTCTACAACAATTTTTGCTAAACAACCTCCCAGAATGACTCCGCTGATCACTTGAATCGCTAATGTCGTAAGCAATACTTCAGTTGTGTAATAGCTAAATCCGTTGGCTAGTAAGTTATACATCAAGCTGCCTACCGCTGCGAGTGCACCTGACAGCATTAATGTAAACAGGTTATAGCGTTTGTACCTAAACATGGCAAAGGCTAGTTCTGCTCCAAGCCCTTGAAATACACCTACTAACAAAGCAGATAAACCAAAGTGGCTGCCGGTTACTAATTCAACGGCCGCGGCAGCAACCTCTGCTATAAAGGCAGCACCTGGTTTTCGAATGATGAAAGCAACAATTGGGCTGGCAATCACCCAAATTCCGAACATAAATCCAGCACCCACTGGACCAACGAGTGCGGAAATCGGAATCCAAAGTGTTGACCATCCTAAATAAATGACTCCGCAGGCCACCGCTAAAATGACAGTAAGAACAATCTCTTTCATTTTCCACTTCATCTTTTTACCAGCCCCAGTTGAACAGGCCATTCTTCTCTTTTGTATGCCATATCCCAGAACATATATTCAAGTTGGCAGCTTAATAGGAAATGCTCCTTCAGCTTTTCTTTTTCCTTCGCAGTTGCGTGTAGAACCAATTCATCTAATCTCTGGCAAAATCTTGTGGTAGTATCTGGACGATTCCCATAAAATTGAATCCATTCATAAAAGGGATGGGATTCATCCGGATTAACCTCTTTTATTAATTTTTCGCCAATTTCCCAATAAGTCCACGGACATGGCAGTAACACAGCCAAAATTTCTGCTAATGTCCCTTCATGGGCAACTGTTACCATATGGCGGATATAATGATGGGCGGATGGCGATAATGAGTACCCTTGTAATTCCTTATACGAAACCCCTGCAATTTGGCAAAAGTTATGATGCGGATGGACTTCACTGTTTAAAATAAAGCCAATCTGCCGATTGAATATCTCCATATCCTGCCGATTTTCACACTTCGAAACAGCGATGCCATAAATGCGAATAAAGGAGTTTAAATACTCAAAGTCCTGTTTTACATAATGGATTAATTGTTCCTTTCCTAAATTCCCATCGGCTATTCCCTGTACAAAAGGATGTTCAAAAATTTCTTGAAAAATAGGTTCTGCTTCTTTCCTTAGTTCTGCTGAAAAACTCATCAATATTTCCTCCTTAATCGTAATTGCTAGAGGAAAAGGGAAACGGCTATATAAACGAAAAAGCCGCCCCATAAATGGAGCGGCGCAAATTATCCAAATTAACATAACCTGAGCACTGTCTCCACTTTCCTCCGCTAGTATGAACTAGATCAGGTTCAAAGGGTCCAAGATTACAATCTTGTCTCAGCCATGTCATGGCTCCCCTAGTGGTCAACCTATTCTTTTGCTATTACTATACCTTACCAATTTTGATTGCGTCAATGAGACTTTTTACCCTCACAAATAAAAGCATCTTGTTCAAGTTGTCCACTTTCTCTTAAATCAGATAGGATGGGCGTTTCATAAGATAAGTGCCTGTCACACCTCGAATAATGTCGAAATGTTCGACAAAATGTGGGTGGTGACAGGTACTTCTGCTAATCAAATTAATATTCTTACCAGCACGTTTGAATTCTATCATTTTTCGCAAGATTTCTTTATGCCGTGCACTTTCTAATCAGGCTGAATCACTGTATCTGTTAATAAGTACTCCGCATCCATCAAACTACCCAGGAACGCTTTTTCAGCCAGGCTCATTCCTCTTCACCTGCCGTTAGATCCAATCCCCAACAGGTAAAGGTTTTAGCATTACTGAATTGACCTAAATACTCCATTCTTAACTGTGGTAATAAAACACATTCAAAAATGGCTATATTTTCAAATGCACTTTAATTCTCCTTGCCAAAATATGATAAAATAAGACATAATTCCTATTTATTTATTCAAACTCTTAAATAAATAGTATTAATTCGAAGCTATTATTTTATATTTTACATTATTATTTTTGAAAGGATTCGATGACAATGTATGAAATAGAGGTAAGTCATAAAGGACTAAATAAGTACAGGGTTATCAGAGGCAATAATAAGTACGTTGTACAACAAAAAGCTGAAATGCAAATAAAAACATGGGAAGAAATGTGGGAGAAAAAACAACGACAGGTTAAGCAAAAAAATGATAGAGAACATGCTGCAAAAGAAAAACAGGAGAAAAAAGAATTAGCAGATAGACTCACCAATGAAGCAGTTGAACTACTCGATACGATCCAAAACACTCTAATATATACTCTAGATATTGATGATAAAGTTAACTGGGATGATTTAAAGGATCATTCGAAGTTTACTATTCCAACTCCAAAGATGACTAAAGAGTTAAGAGTTTCAAAAGAGCCTTTACAGACTGATGCACTTTACCAGCCTAAACTAAGAATTTTGGATAAATTATTGACTAATAAAAAACAAAAGAAAATAGATGAATTATCTCAACTTTTCAACCGACATCATGAACAATGGGAAAAGGAAAAAGAAGAGATATTAAAAACCAATAAGGAAAGTCAAGAGAAGTTTGAAAAAGCACTGAATACATGGAATGAAGAAAAGGCAAGATTTCTAGCAAACCAATTAGAAAATAATAAAGCTGTCGATGACTTAAAGGAAAGTTATTTAAAAGGAAGACCCTCAGCAATACAGGAATATTGTGATGTAGTACTTTCAAATTCAAAATATCCAGATTGTTTTCCACAGGAATTCGATTTAGATTTTAATGATGTTAATAACACCATGATAGTTGAATATTTACTACCTAATCCCAATCAGTTACCGACATTAAAGGAAGTTAAATACGTTCAAACTAAAGATGAGTTAAGAGAAATACATTTATCAGTTTCTGCTTTAAATAAAATATATGATGCTCTTTTATATCAAATTGCTTTGAGAACTATTCATGAATTATTTGAGGCCGACACTATAAATAAAATAAATTCTATTGTGTTTAATGGATGGGTTAAGTCTATAGATAAGGCTACAGGAAAGGAAGTAAAAGCATGTATTTTATCTGTTCAAACGCTCAAGCAGGAATTTGAAGAAATTCAACTGGCCCTAGTAGATCCAAAGCTTTGCTTTAAAAATCTAAAAGGAATAGGGAGCAGTAAATTATACAGCTTAACTCCTATAGCTCCAATAATCCAGATTAACCGTCAAGATTCTAGGTTTGTATCTTCTTATAACGTTGCTGACTCGTTAGATGAATCAGATAATTTGGCAGCAATGGACTGGGAAGATTTCGAACACTTAATAAGAGAGTTATTTGAAAAAGAATTTAACCAAAATGGCGGTGAAGTGAAAATAACCAGAGCAAGCAGGGATGGCGGTGTTGATGCAGTGGCATTTGACCCAGATCCAATTCGTGGAGGAAAAATTGTTATTCAAGCAAAAAGATATACTAATGTGGTTGGCGTCTCAGCAGTACGTGACTTATATGGAACAGTCCTAAATGAGGGTGCTACAAAAGGGATATTGGTTTCCACAGCTGACTATGGTCCGGATGCATATAATTTTGCAAAAGATAAGCCTCTAACTTTATTAAATGGGAATAACTTGTTACATTTGCTTCAGAAACACGGGTATCATGCAACAATAGACATAAAACAAGCGAAGGAAATTTTAGCTGGTAAAAAGTAAGAAATAGAGTGCCTTTCACTACCCTTATAACTTCGACAAAAAACAACAAATTACCGGTAGTGACAGTACTGGCTTTGTGACAGGTAAAAAAATTGGATCAGTCCAGCATTCAGGTAAAGCTTTAAAGCAGCTGGGGACTGACCCCAAAATACAGTGAAAGAAAAAAATAAGCGGAGTTTTTCCGGTTAAATGTTGAATGGCGTTCGTTTCGAGGTAAATAAGTGGAGTTTTTCCGACTATGCAACACAAAATCTCTCATTTTCACGTTTTTCGAAGCAATAGGCGGAATCTCTCCGCCTATTTAAGCTATTCCTAATTTTATTTACCAATTAAGCGGACTTCTTCCATCTATCTAACTGATCGGGTACTTACCATGATCCCCAGCCGATAAGACTTTTGTAAGCACCGCAATTGTTCACCCTATCACATAAAGTTGTGCCAGCTAAAGTATTACCGCACCGCACTTAGGGTTTGGCACACTTTCCCTAATAAGGATTCTTCTTATTTACCTCGAGATTAGGGGATGTGGCAGGTTCATAGATATTAATAATTTTTGCCAGGTACACGCGAAAATCCTTTTCAAAAATCCCACCTGCCATCACTTCGGCATTCGCTCCTAACTGTAAAATAAAGCGATAGGCATTCTCAACATTGGGAAGCTGTAGGTCTGCATAATAGGTTGTTTCATCACATGGTGTAATCACTGAGGTGCCAAAGCGTTCGATAATGATATCACGAACCCGCATATTCGCTTTCAAGCGAACCGGATAAAACTGTGGAAGGTTTTCTTTTGGTATTTTATCTATTACGGCGTAATCGCGTGGATTGAAAGTTTCGTCTGTAAATTTCAAATTTGTCATCCGAGCCAAGCGAAAGGTGCGAAAGTCCTCTCGTTCAAAGCTATAGCCTTGTATATACCAGCGTTCGCCTTTATACATCAAGTGATATGGTTCAATTGTTCGAGAAGAATGGGTACCATTGGCATCGTAATAATCAAATTTGACAATTACGTGTAAACGGATTGCATCTTGTAAGGACTCAGCTACGGCCTTTAATTCTTCCGTTCCTTGCCAACCAGTAAAATGCAAAGAAAAATCCATCTCAGCGTTCCATTGTTCTGTCTGCATGGCACGGATTTTTGTCATAGTTGATTTGATTTCTGGACTTTGAATGAGCTGCTCCACACCATGTAAGGCAGTTAAAATATTTTGCAAATCTTTAGAGGTTAACAACTTTTTATCAACTTTATAGGTAGGCATCAGCCCAATTCCGCCATTTCGTCCCGGAACAGTAAAAATTGGGATTTTCGCCATATTTAGTGTTTCGATATCACGATAAATCGTTCGTGTAGTTACCTCAAAAGTTTTTGCTAGTTCTGTTGCCGAGACTAATTCTCTCTGCAACAAAATCATAATCATACTAATTAATCGTTCAATTTTCATAAGAATCTCCAAATATATGACAGACTGCTGTCAGGGTTTGTTGGTTATAGTATAGATAGAAAATATGAAAAGAGGAAATAAAATGACTACATTAGCAATAAAACACATGGAAGAATTAACATTGACTGGCTATAGTACAATTGTCCCAATGCCGACAATGGAGAATGTAGAAGATGTATCGAAACAAAAATCAGCCCACTTTGGGACACTCGCACAAAGTGGCAAATTTGCCGCACTAATGGCTGGCAGCAATGACAAAATTGGTTATGCAGTCGGGACAACCGGCAGTGAGGGCTTATCCTATTTCGCAGGTGCAAATACAGCGACGGTTGCTGAAGATGCGGAACAATTAATCTTGCCAGCAGCTGATTATGTCGTGCTTACTGCTGAAGGAGCACCAAGCCGACAATTATTTGATCAATTAATTCGCCAATTTTTTGGAGAAATCTTACCAAACCATCCTGAACTTAAGTATGAGGATACCTATGTCATCGAAATGTTATTGAACGGTAACCCAATGGACGCGGTTGTTGAATTAGCGATTCCGGTAAAAGTAAAATAAAGTACCTGACCCCCAGTGTGTTATTGTGTTACGAACTGGGGGTCAGGCACTAAATCTCTTTACACAGTGGAATCCATTTTATGACGTTCCGATTGGAACCCTTCTTCTTTTGAAAAAATAACTTGGAATGTTACAGGCCATTTGCCTTTTTCTATGATAATTTCTTTATAAATAGTACCTTAAGATAGCTGCCCTCTGGGAATTCTTTGATTATTTTAAAGTCTTTCGGCAAGGAGAATTCTTCAACTAGCTGATATTTCCTATTCGCTTCCCTAAATGCCTGATCAATAAAACTTTTAAATTTGGCCATATTAAAAGAGCTGGAATTAGTGGATGCTACGATAATCCCCTCATCTTCTGTTATGGCAATAGCTTCCTTCATAAGATTTTTGTAGTCTTTTTCAGCGCTGAATACTATTCTTTTTGATCTAGCAAAGCTTGGAGGATCCAGTATGACCATATCAAATGTTAGCTGCTTTTTCACCGCATACTTAAAGTAATTGAATACATCTTCAACAATGATATCCTGTGAGGCATAATCTAGCCCGTTCAAACTAAATTGTTCAATGGTCTTGTTTAAGCTTCTATTTGCTAAATCCACACTTGTTGTTTTAACTGCGCCTCCTAAAGCAGCGAAGACTGAAAACGCGCCAGTGTAGGAAAAGGTGTTTAGTACCTTCTTTTTTTCCGCATAAGCATCACGGATTCTTTTTCTTACATCTCTTTGATCTAAAAATACTCCTACCATCGCACCTTCATTTAAATACACAGCGATGTTTACTCCATTTTCTTTTACGATAATCGGGAATGTTCCTCTCTCTCCCGCTACGAAATCATCTTCATCTATATATTTCCCGCTGACATCAAATCTTTTCTTTTGGTAAATGGCTTTAAACTCAACCAATTCTTTCAGAGCATTTATAATATACTCCCGAAAGTGGTAAATTCCTTTGCTGTACCAGTTGATTAAATAATAGCCAGCAAAATACTCTATGGTTAATCCGCCTAAACCATCGCCTTCACCATTCACTATTCTAAAGGCATTCGTATCCAGGCTATTAAAAAACGGTTCTCTAACGTGGATCGCAGCTCTCAATTTATTCACAAAAAACCTTTGGTCAATCTGTTCATTTTCATTTCTACTAAGGACCCAGCCGTACCCTTTGTTTTGTTTTCCACAATAGCCTTTTGCAATAAACTTATTCTTTTCATCAACGAGACGGATAATGGTTCCTTCTTCAGTAGCTTCGTTCAAATTAATGAATGCTTCCTTTGATATAAGCGGATAACCACTTTTATATTTATTGACAAACTTACTCTTAATCGTTAATATGACGTCTTTTTTCATCTTGTCATCCTATCAAAAATTTTTTTATTACACTGCATATCATATACAATCATTTTGCGAAACACCAATCTTTTAGAATACAGTCTAAAAAAGGAGCTGTTGAAACCAGCTCCTTTACTCCTTACAGTTTCATCCCATTCAACAAATCTCGCAAAGCCTTTAACTCCTCCACGCTCAATGTAACCCCTTTTCCCATTTTCTCATGCTCTGGTGCCCAGTCACGCAAGTCGAATTTGGGTTCCTTTCCATTCCAGCTAATGAGATTAAGTTCTTTACTCCAGCCTTTAGGGGACTGTGATAGGCTCCCCACTGTTTCTTTGATTTCAAATTTAATTTCTGCCACTGTTTTTACCTCCATTAAAGATATTTATTAATCTGTCATATATGTGTTAACTAATTCGTAACTTCTTTCCTTTGTTGAGTTGTATAAAGAGATATAATAGGCAACGTTTTCAAAGGTTCCCCCTTTATACTTAAGTCTTTCTTCATTAGCCCTATCTTCTTTCTGCTCTATCCATTTCATTTGTTCATTTTTTAAATCCTTCGTTGTCTCTGGAGATAACTCCTTTTGTAGTAACGCATAAATCTCATTTAATATTTTGTCATACCTTTCGAAAGAGACTCCATAGTAGTTTTTCATGGCGTTTGTTATACCATTATCTGAATCCTTCTTTTCCGGCATAGCATCAAGTTCTATTTGGATGTTGTCTAATCTTTCTATAAACTCGTTCCTTCTCCCCTCTATTTTTGATGTTTTGTCTTCCTGAATCGTTTCATTTAGTTTATTAGATGTATTAACACTATCATCGGATTTCACTGTATTGTCAGTAGATGAATCATTAGATTCAGTGGAATCATCCGTACTTTCTGAAATGTTATCAGACTCCGACTGATTTTTGGTTGCTGTGGTTTTATCAGATGTATGGCTACAAGCTGACATTCCGACCAATAAAATAACTAAAAGGGTTGCCGGAATAAAACGTTTGCTTTTCTTCATTTCTCCAACTCCGATCTCCTGTTTGATCTTCCATACAAATTATTTTATCATAACCAAAATTACCCTTTTACATTTTCGTGTTAAGCCCTCCGCAAACGACCGGTAGTAAAACAAATACAGATGTGAATGATAAACTGATATTTTTAGCTGGTAGATTCACAAAAAAAGTTCCCCCAAACCAGTAATTTGAGGGAACCTTCTATGAACCACTTATTAACACAGGTGCCACTGCAACCGATTATTTGAAAGTAACCGTTACGGTATAATCTTGAGTTTTATAAAAATCTTGCAGGGCCGTGCGGGCATTATCTTCAGCCGTTTTTAAAAGACCAGACTCTCTAGCTTTCTTTTTTATCTTTTGTTTAGCAAGATCTTCTTGTTCGAACCCTTCCTTCCCATTGGGTTCGCTGCGAAACAGGCCCTCATTTGAAAAGATTTGAATGTTCTTTGAGTCGATAGATGGTTCTTGGACAATGGTGGCATGCGGTAAAGTGAGATGAATCGCCTTCGTGTTGGTATCCAAAATGATGTCCCTTTTAGTCAAATTCTTCAAGTCAACACCTGCAGTCACTTCACCAGAAGCGACCAAGAAAAATGTCCTTTTTGTCCCAGGAAAGTAAAATGAGATGTTTTTGCCAAATAATTTACTATCTTCTTTAGATACAATCGTTTCGATATGTGCTTGTACTGTTGCCAATGTGGCTAATTTTTGGACACTCTCTACCACTGTTGCACTTTTTAATGTTTCTCCTCTTTGTAAAAAATCACCTGCAAATGAAATGACTAGACCAACGATAACCCCTATGACAATCCCTAAAATCCAAGATTTTGCCAATCGGAATTTTTGAAACAGATGAATAGGTCTAGCTGGTTGTACTGCTAAAGTGGAAGCAGTTTCCTTTTGAGCTTGTTTCAACTGATTCATCATATAATCTAGATCACTTTTGGATAGTTTGTCTTCTTCGTTCATACGTTTCCCCCCATAATCAACCTCATTTAGTAAAATGAGATTTTATACCCACAGAAATAATATTTTTTCTTGAATCTATTATACTTTAATTCGACATTTTTCGTTGAATTTATATTCATTTCACCAATTATTCACAGGGGGTTCAAAAAAATTCCGTCCACAAACATAATTTAAGATGATAAATCTTTGATTCGATGGATATTGATGATTTTGTAATTGAAATTAGCTCCCCATGTAATTACAAATAAAAAACAAAACACTAGGCACTTCTGCTATTCTTTCCCCTATGGTAAAGCCAAATTTAAGACGGATACCGTCACTTACTAGGGCTGGCACCAATGATCTCTAAATCAGATTCTTGGAACCTTCCGGAATGTGATGCATGCCCCCGAAGCGTTAAAGCGTTACCTCACCGGGGATCTGGTAATGTATCAGCTTCTTTTTAAGAAAAGGGTATATTTTTTAAATACCATAGTAATAATTGTAGTAGGTTTTTATTTCTTGTTATTACTTGCAGTAAATTGCAGTTGTCTGATATATTGGGGGTGAGAGGTGATATGTTAATGCCTATTACAAAAAATGAACAAAGAATCTATGAAGAGAAAATTCAATTACTTAATCAAATGGAAGTGGGGGAATGGGCTGCTACTAGTTTTTCGGATAAGCAATTTCGTCTGATATTAATTAAAACAATGTACAACCTTGTTCAAGATTCTATTAAACCAAAGATGGAATTTTCAGATGAATTACTTCTTGATGATCAAAAGTTTGCTAAATATGCGCTTGAGGAAATCTTGCTGGATATGATGAAGATAGCCACTGATAAGCACAAAGGAAAAGTATTTAAATTTAGGCCTAATAAACTTTCTAAAGATGTTAAAGGCTTTAGCACCGGTCAACTTGCTAATTATTTTAGTGTCAGCACAACAACCATTAATAATTGGATTAATGAAGGTCGCTTTTTATTTGAAAGCGATGGCCAATTTAATACAATATCTCGCAAAACAACTAATGAAAAATTAAAAATTCATCCAAACACTTGGTTTGATGCTCCATCTGGAGTTCGATATCAAGTAAAAGACGTTGTTACAGCCTTCGAAGAAGATGCAATGGAATGGAACAAGCCAAAACAAAATAGTTTTGTTAGTGAGGAAGAACAAATTTACTCCTATCTAAATCATTTTAAAAATAAGTATATGGGGCAGGATTTCCAAACGGTATTCGGGGAAAAGGATTGGGATAATTTAACGGATGAAGAAGAAACAGATGCAGCGATGTGGTCCTTCTTCTTAAAAAGGATAAAACGTGGTAAAGACCCTAGGGATTAAACGGACAAATTTCCCACGGTATGAAAGGCTAGACTTTCGAGATATTATTGAAGAAGTGAATAATATTTATGGTGAATCGCGTGGGCCCAATATTACCGTTCAGGCTAAACTAATCAGGTTTAAACTTTTTTTACCCATCCCTCCCCTAAAATGTATAGAACTTATAGACAATACAACTAATGAGATTATTGAATATTACTATGACTGGCAGGATAGTTCAACAACTTTAATGAAATTTCATGCCCATTATCATCCTGATGAAGCACCCCAGGAGGTTAAACAATTTGATCCATTTCATCTACATGTAAAATATGATGAGAATGATCATGAGGCAAAAAAAACGTGAACCCGATAACGAGTATAAAAGCTTATATAATGTATTAATGTTCATTAAAAGGCATGCATATATTACAAAATACACCACAAAAAGGCCATAAATCATTTATGGTCTTTAAATCATTATTTTGTTAATTACTACCAAGAAACACAAAAGAACATCCTCTTAATCTCCTACATATTCTTTGCCTGCCTCTACTAAAGTTAGATTGACGACGGCTCATTCTTCGGGAAGTCTTTAAATTGGTTACCAAAGCTCTAAATCATCAAAATCATGATGCAACCGGCTGATAACTTCCTTTCCATAAAAAGGTGCTGCTCCCAGCATGTAAAAGCTTTCACACGCTGGGGGCAGCATCTCAGTTGAGCCGTACTACGAATCTTTCTTCACAATCCCTACTATTTTACTAGAAGGAATGGTCGGGTCATGTTGAACAACCAATGCCTTTCCGAAGCGCTTTAGGTAATGTTCTTCGTGCGATTTTGGCGTAAGGATGATCAACTTTCTATTTAATTCTTGTACATATAAGTCAAACACCTTTAATTTACGGTTTTCATCCAAGGCGCTGTCAAATTCATCCAACACAATGAACCCTGGTTTAAAGGATAGGTTTTGTAATAGGGCCAAAGCAAATAATAATGAACTAAGTGATTCTTCTCCCCCTGATACACCTTTACCAACCCTTCCTCCACGTGCCTTTGTACTGACATCCTCCATTGTCCCCCGGTGACCTTCTTTTCTTGCTTTTATGAACAGCTTGAAGTGTGTTCTTCCTCTTTTATCCTCAGAAGAATCCCAATCAACTTCACCTTCAAATTGAAAGTGACTCATATACGACTGAAATCTTCTTCGAATTTCCGTGACTCGCATATTAATGGTTGTTTCTAGCTTGTCCTTTAATTCCTCTGCCCGCTGTCTATCTTGATCGAGTAAAATATTCGTTCGCTTGTATTCATTATCTAATCGTTCAAACTCGAACTTAACGGCTTCATAGTTTTCAGGTGCTGCCGGGTCAATACCAGGTTCCCTTCTAGCCGCGTCAAACATTATTTTTCCGTTTTCACGCTGATTTTTTAAGTTTGTCACGGATGGTATTACGTCAGGAATAGGTTCACTAGCAATATCTGAATACACTTGCGGAACTAGTTCTTTTATTTCTGTTACTTCTTTTATATACTCAACAAGCTGCTGGGCTGTTACATCCTTTTCTTCCTGTTTAGCACTCAGTTGATTGGAGACTCTCTTCAACACCGTATTAGAAGACTCGATTTCCTCAACTAGTTGTTCTTCAATCCGCTTCCGCTTTTTCATCTTACTTTCCAGCTTGTTTTGGTCATCTTCAAGCCCTTCTAAAATAGTAACCTGCTCATCATACTGATCCTTTAACGCGGTGAACTGGGATTGGAGTTTTAGTAGGTGGTCATATTTCCCTTTCATTTTCCCAAGTTCTTCGTAAAAGGCTTCTTCTTCCTTTAAGATACCCTGTTTATCTTGTAGTTGTAGCAAATGGACATGGAGACTCGTCCTTTTACCATCTAGTTCTCCTAACAATGTCTGTATATCTACTAATCTTTTGTTCTCCTCTTCTAATCGCTTGATACGACTCTGACGCGCATAATCCGTTGCCATAAACGCTTCCGCTTCTCTTACATACTGAATAATTCGATTTAATTCTTGTGATTTTTTTGTGTGACTGCCAATGAGTTCATTTAATTGCAACAGCCTGGATTCATTTTTAGCGATGAGCCTCTCCACTTCTTTTCTTCTGGCCAACAATGCTTTCTTACTTAGAAGATATCGCTCTTTTTCCTGTGGTCCACGGATCCCCATCGGATCATGCAAGCTCCCATTCACTATCTTAAATGGACCGTTTTTGAAAAATTGTCCTACCCACCACAGTGCTTTGAGTGCATGCGGAATGTCTTCATCCTTCATACCATCCTTGATTTTCAGATGTAGTTCAGGTAATGCATCTACAGAACGGTCAGGTACCGTCTCCATTAACGGGACGTGGTAAAGATCATTAGGGGGATCGATATGTTTTCCATGGAAAAAGATCGTATACTTAATCGCATTAAATAATCCTTCGTCTTTTAATTGTGCCTGTTCGTCCAATTCTACCAATTCACGAAGTGGATAGGCTTTGATATTTCGCATACGGAGAAAGGCTAATGAATCACTTTGGCGCTTAGATAGATCTCGATTCTCCAGTAAGGAAGCCTGTTCTATTTTCAACTCGTGAAGTTCATTTGATACCTTCAATTTTTCATTTTTAAAGGCGTTAATATCTTCATCTAGTTTAGAAATGGTCATCGATACGTCATGACTACTTTTATATTCTGCTAATCTTTTACTATGCTCTCCAAATAATCTTTCGTCTTCTTCCACTTGATGATCTAATTTTGCGATTTCCATCAGTAAATGACTGCGTGACTGGTCAAGCTGTTTATGCTCGCCTTTTACCTCATCTAATTGGTTGCTTGTGTCACCGATTGCTTTGACCAATCGATCTAATTCTTCCTGCACTTCTTTTTCTGTACGGGTAATTTGGTTCTTTCGCTTTGTTAAGTCTTCAAGTTCTTTTTCTAGCAGAGCGATGGACTGCTTTTTTGCCTGAATTTCATCATTTACTGTTTCAAGTAAATCTTCAGCCTTTTCCAGCTTGCCTTCTAACTCTTCTTTTTCAATTAGCAGCTTGTTCATTTGTTCGATTAACTTTTCTTTCTCTTCTTGCTTCAAGGAGATGGCTTCCTTCGCTTCTTCCATGTCAGCGGAAAGTTCCACCATGATTCCTTCTAAACTATTCAGCTCTTTTTTCAAAGCTGTTTCTAGTAATAAAAGAGATTCTGTATATTCCCTTGCACCACGTTGCAGGCGTTCTTGATTACTTGTAAACCGATCTAAATCAGCCTTTTTGATTTGAAGTTCCAATCTTTTGTTATCCACACTAAACTTAGCTGTTTTAAGAGTTTCCGTTGTTTCCTTAAGTTTTTCAATACTTTCTTCCCATTCGCGCTGAGTTTGATCAATTCCATGCATCTCGCTAAAAATCCGAAACCGTTCTTCGGGATTCATGACGGCAAATTGATTCACCTCTTGCTGATACCAAATAAGATAGTAGGCATCGGGATCAATTTTGTATTTGTAAAGTAGATCTTTCTTATAGGCAGAAAAATTGAATTGACGATCCCCTGATGAATATTTAATGGTTTGCTCCCATTGATCCATTTCCTCACCTGTTGAGATGGAGTACTCTTTTTTGATCGGCTGCCCAGGTTCTTGAACCATTCTTAATGTAAATTGAATGAATGTGGCAGCATCTATTTTCATTTTGCCATTATTTTTAAATACTATAGAAATTTGCGCTTTCCAGGTTTGATCAGGCAATAGATTCCGAGATTTCAACCCTTCTACATCTACTTTTGAAGAATAAAGTACCGCCCCCATGCAATACGTGATCGTTGACTTACCTGATCCATTTGGACCGGTGATCATAATATGTTGATCTATTCCAGATAAATCTATTTGCTCTGGCCGATAATCTCGTATACCTGAAAATGTCATTCTCCAAGGGATCATTCGCCTTCTCCTTTCGGATATAAGTTATATCGTTTAAAGAATTTCAATACTTCTTCTTTGTTCAACTGGTTTGACTGACTGAATTCTGCGGTCCGGCGCAAGAATGAATCAGAAAAAAGATGGACTCCAATAGCCGTAAGTTGAAACGCCCTCTCTGATGAATTCGTTTCGTAATCTTCAATTGCACCGATTTTCTTTAATGGATCTATATTAAGGAGTACTCTTTGGTTTGCTTTTTTCGTTTCGTGCCCAAGTGCCTCTAGTAATTGGTCGAATAGTGTAAATTCATGCTGCAATACCTCTTGCTGGTAAAACATATATAGTAAAATCGCTAGACTTTCCTTTGATAAGGTGTTGCGTGCTGATTGAGCAGGAACCCTCATTAATGCTACAACTTGGTCGCGTTTTTTATCATAAATTAATTGAAAATATCGGCTGATTGCTTGATTAACCCTTGTAATAAAAGAGAAAAACCGGTTGTCTTCAGCTGATAAGCCAAGCTGCTTTTCAACCTCTTTACGGGATAAACCAAAATTTCCGGATCGAATCGAAGCCGATGAAGAGAAGAGAATATTCATAAATGTTAACTCCTCTTCTTGCGTTAATATCCCTCTAATTGACTGCATGACATTTAATGGATTTACATTCATATCTTCTACCGAATCATTCGGATTTTTCATCTCGTTTGACGATGTCTCTCCGTTTAATAATGTCTGATCCATCTCCATCCCTCATCCACTCCCATTTTTTATCGTAAATCATCCGTTCAATGTTTTGTTCACCAGTTGTTATGGTTACTTTTTTATTACTAACTAACGCTGAAATGGCTGTCAGCGCATTTATGGCGTCACTCCACTGATCGGTGGTTGCTTCAATGATCACCTGCTCGAGCGGTGCTTCCTCCTGTTTTTCAAAAAAGCTTCAATAGCTGTTGTATCAATCATGTTCTTCGTCAGAAGCCAGTTTGATTCGCCCATTAAACTCTCCAGCTCATCCTCTGACAATTCCTCTGTTGAATATTCTGTCGCTTCCTCTTCATCAATAATTGGATCAACAGCTGGTTCATATGTCTCTAAATACCTGGTCGCCTCTTCTATTGCATTCGGAGATAAAGGCGCAGCAAACTTAACCGGAATCCATAAGCCATCTAAAGCTTCCTCTTCATATTGATTTTGCTCCATAAAGCTTAACAACTGGTGGGCATTGGGAATATCGGAATTGAGCGGGGGATCAAACATTTTTGAAATGAAGGCTCTGACTTTCTCAGGTTGAATCGTCGAGGTCAACGGTGTTTTTTGCATATTGGTGAACTTAACATACTTATTGATCATTCCTAAACTAAGGTTCGTCCCTTCAGCGAGAACAGCCGTCCCCCTTTTCATTAAATCTGTCAGTACTAAACTGTCTTCCACTGTTTGGAATTGTCTAAATCTCTCCTCTAACTTTACCTCTAATTCCTTCATTAATTGATGAATTAGTTCAAGCTGCGGCAGAGCGTTACGATCCGCAAGCATCTCTAACTCGCGTTCTCTTAAAAGGGCAATCGCATTTTCCACATTCCGAATCATGCTTGCAATTTTATTTCCACCCGAAATTCCATTGTCATCATAAGCTTCACTAATTTCTGCATCACGCCTTGCTTGGAATAATGATCGCCCGATATCATCATTCATATAATAAGCAAGAGAATCGTTAGCAAGGCGGATAAGTGCATCCATCATCCGCTTTCCGACATCCCGCATTTTGATTTTTCTCGTTTGTTTTGAAATCCAATTGTTTTTTACTAAGATATTTATGATTTGTTCAACCCTTTTTTTCGAAGGGGGTTCTGTGTCATCGTAACGATTTCGATAGCGATAATAGACGGTATCTTCATTTTCAATCGGATCATCTAGGCCAAGTGCCTCTTCATTTAAAAGTTGAATGATCCTTAGAAATCTCAAAATTTCTCCTGGCGTTTGAAAGAAGTTTTGCGCTCCTAAATCACTTAGAACTCCTGCTAATGATGAAATATCTTTCATCGACTGCATGATTTCCGGTGCCGATCCTGTTGATTGAAAGATTGAGATTAATCCTGAATCCACTGTTTCCAATGATCTACACCTCCCATCATTTGTTCCTGCTCCATTTTGTTATTTTCTAAAAAATTCATAAGATATTGTTCAAATTGGTACCAATCACAGATTACTTGCTGTTCTGGCAAAATGAACTTTATCGTAAGATCGTTGTGTTTAAAGACTGTTGCGTGGATTTCCTTTGAGATTTGCAGGCCATCCCAATCGTAGTCACACCATATCAATACTTGTTCAATATCGCTATTGTCCAAAATTTGTACAATGGCATTTTTGTGGGCGGAACGTAAATGCCCATCGACACAAATGATGAGAGAATTGGTTTCTTTCAGGAAATGCTCAGTAGCAGACATTCGCGTCAGAATCGCGCGATTTTCGACGAGCCAAAGTGTCTTCGCTTTTGTTTGGTACATTTCATTTGCTATCGATAAGTTTGTTAAGGCATGAACTGGTCCCCACTCATAGGCAGCATATTTCCCGCTCAACTGTCCAGCGAAAAAAACTGGCGTAATTTGACCAAGGCTTGTTAAGCCTAACTCAATGGCAGGAACATTGGTCCACTCTTCTAATTGGTCAATAAACTCTGACTTATAAGAATCAAATTCCTTTGACCCTCCAATTTTTCGATAATAAGCTGCACCGATTTCCTTCCAATCAAATTCCTTCTTGTGAAGACATAATTGACTAAAGGCATGGACAAAGTGTAAATACCTTAACCTGCTGCCCAAATGCCACTTATGTGGAAAAAAGTCCGATGAGCTTAATTCATTCTGGTTAAGCTGATTCATTATTTTTGCTATATTTTGTAATCCAAGCTCTTTTTTATATGAAAATTCACCTGGATGAACTACTTGTGTTGATAGAGTTGCTAGAATGTCGTTCTTCAGTTGAAGAAATTCATGACGAGTTTGATCCATCTTTTGTTTAATCTTTACTTGTTCATATTTGTACAATCGAAATCCCATCCGATAATGGGAAGAACGGACCGTTTTTTCATCCTTTTCAAACCGCACTTCTTTCAAAATCCACCCTTCCTCCAGCCATCTAAAGGTCTGGCGATCGTCATCATTTAGATTCACCTTTTTCCTGGGGGTAAATTTTAAATCATCCAATTTAGGATGGTTTGTCGTTTCTCCTTTTTTATCGTGTTGGATTGAAAATGTTAAAATCCCAAGAATTCGATAGGTCCGCTCTGAACGTTTGATAATCTTTACTTCTAGTAAAAAGTTATCATAATTAGGTTGACCCCACTCCAGCTCCTCGCCGCTTTTAAGAAGAAAATCTTTAATATAGTTATGAAATGACTCTTCTATCATACCGATACCTCATCTATCTTTTTATACTATTATTTTAACAAACTACTTGGATAAAAGTTGGAGGTATCATTAGGTAATTTTCTTGGAGTACATCTCCTATTAAAAATGATGCCTGTCCTCACTGTGCTAAGGCTTTAACGCGCTGTGGACAGGCGCCAATTTAATGTTTTCATTAAAAAATATTCTGATAAGAATTTGAACAATTGCGGGTGGTGACAGGCACTTCTGCCTTTGAGTCGATGGAAATTAGTACATAACCCCTATTTGAATGGGTAAACTAATAAAAAATTTCCATAGGTGGATTGGATGAATCAAAAGGTTATTTATGCTGTTCACATTTATATATTAATGATTATTTCTACAGGTTTCATGGTACATGTTCTCAGTCTTCCTGTTTTATTTTCTGTTGCTAAGAGGGATTCTTGGTTAAGTGTTATCTCTAGTGCCATTCCAGTCACGCTTTGGATTCTTTTAGTTTTTTATCTTTATAAAAAACTAAACCATCACGATTTGATTTCCTTTTTCAAGAATTCCTTTAGTCAATGGGTTTTTGTTATCTTTTCTACCATGTTTTGTAGTTACTTTTTAACAACTGCCTTTATTACCCTTAAATTTACGAGTTATTGGGCAAAAGACAACTACACACTTGATTTTCCTAATTATGTCGTTGTTTTACTGTTTTCGCTCGTTTGCTATTATGCATCAGTAAAAGGGGTGCGGACGATTGCAACGATGGCATTTCTGGTACTCCCCCTTGTCATTCTCTTTGGAATTCTAGTGGGAACGGGAAATATCCCAAATAAAAATTATGAGCAATTATTTCCTTTATTTGAGAATGGCTATAAGGGTTTTTTTAAAGGGATAGCCTATGCCTGTGCAAGTTTCTTTGAGGTTTTCTTTATTCTATTTTTAACCAAAAATCTTACAAATAAGCTAAGGTTAAAATGGCTCATTTTAGTTGGATTATTTCTCATCGGTTTAACCTTTGGCCCTTTAGCAGGAGCTTTAGCCGAATTTGGTTCAGTAGAAACGGAAAAATTAAGGAATCCCGCATATGAGGAATGGAAATTACTAACACTTGGCCAACATATCACTCGCCTTGATTTTCTATCTATTTTCCAGTGGCTTTCCGGTGCATATATCCGAATCAGTTTATCCCTATTTATGGCTGGCAAAGTTCTTTCCTATAAAAAAGAAAAATGGTGGGTACTTCCAATCCTTTACCTCATTTTAATCACGGCAGCATGCCTTCCATTGGATTCCACCACGTTTAATTACCTTTTGAAGAAATTTTATTTTCCTATCAGCTTTTTCTTTCAAATTTTCATCATGCTGTTCCTATTACTATTCACGAAAATAAAAGGTGAGAAGCCATGAATATGCATCAAGCAACAAGTAAAGTGCCCTACATTAACGAATTAAAAAGCTGGTTCGAAGGTTCTTCCGATATTGTCATGACGAAAAGAACGTATAAAGAAAAAGGATCTCCTGTTTCTTTGGAATTTTTGTACTGCTCCAATTTAGTGGATATGAAATATATAAACGAAGTCATTTTTCCCTGCATTCATACAGTAGTGGAAGTGGAAGATGATTTAAATATTGATCAATTAAGAAATTTGATCGAGGTAAGCGGCCTTAAAGATAAAAAGAACGTAAAAACTGAAGTAGAACAGAAGCTGTTTTCTGGCGAATTAATCATTTTTAGTTATAAAATGAACGAGCTTTTTTTTATCCCTGCATCAGCCATTCCAAAGAGGAGTCCAGAAGAGTCAAACTTAGAGCCTTCTGTAAGGGGGCCAAGGGATGGATTTGTAGAAAACATATCAGATAATTTGGCGTTAATTCACCAGAGGTTAAAGACCTCCTCCTTAAAAAGCATAGAATATACGGTTGGGGAAAGAAGCAGAACGAAATTAATCTTGCTTTATATCGATGACATTATGAACCCTTCCATTCTCGAAAACGTAAAAAAACGATTAGAATCCATTAAAATAGATATCGTCGTGAGCAGTTATGAAATTGAAGAGCATCTCTATGACAAAGTATTTTCTATTTTTCCCCTTACCGACTATATTGGGAGGCCGGACTTTGCGGTTCAATCTTTAAATCAAGGAAGATTCGTCGTTCTTGTCGAAGGAAATCCAACTTGCTTAATTGGCCCGACCAATTTTAATCAGATTCTTTACTCGCCTGAGGACGTACATGAAAGCTTTTTCTATACTAGTTTAGTTCGTATCCTAAGACTTACTGCAGTATTTGCCACCGTCTATTTACCAGGATTTTATATTGCGTTAATTACCTATCAAATCGATCAAGTTCCTTATTCTCTTTTAGCCACGATCACCGTTTCTCGACTTGGTCTCCCTTTGCCCGCAGCCGCAGAAGCCCTTATTATGTTAATCCTTTTTGAATTATTTAAAGAGGGAGGGTTGCGACTTCCAAAAGCGGTTGGTCAAACTGTAGCTGTTTTGGGCGGTTTAATCATCGGTGACGCAGCGATTCGTGCAGGATTAACTTCACCAACCATGTTAGTGATTATCGCCATTACGGTCCTCTCAGGATATACACTGATTAATCAAAATTTGGCAGGCAATATCGCGATTCTCCGTTTTATTGTCCTATTATTTTCAGGATTTCTAGGATTGCTTGGCTTCTTTGTTTCTTTCTTTCTCATCACAACATTGGTGGTTTCTTTGGAAAGCTTTGGCGAACCCTATGTTTCCTATCTATCCAAACCCCATAAAATGGATATTATTAAAAATTTTATTATGCTGCCATCCCGATTTCGAAAGAAGAGAAATCAAGCTTATAGTCCAATTGACTCTGATAGTCAAAAGGAGTAACGTATGCAAAAAAAATTATTTCTTTATGTAGGTTGTTTGCTTTTAGCCCTTGCCGGTTGTTCTGGCGTTAAAGAAATTCAATATGAAACGTATATCACGGCTTTGGGACTCGATTATTCCAGAGGTGAATATATCTTGTATACTCAGGCGATGAATTTCTCCAATACCTCTAAACAAGAGGGCGGTTCCGGACTGGAGAAATCTACAACCATTCTAATCGGAAGATCAAAAGGGAAAAGTATCCAGGCAGCACTAAGCAGTTTAGAGCAAAATGCTACTATGCCCCTTTACTATGGGCATGTGAATACCATCCTCTTAAGTAAAAATGTGTTAGAGCAAAAATTGCCATCTGTTATCGATTTTATAGGGCAAAATCCCTATCTTAGATACAATTGCTGGCTTTATGGAACTAACGCAGATATAAAAGAGGTTTTTTCAGGGGAGGGTTTCTTCAATCTTCCATCTTTATTTTCCATCCTGCACCGCCCAGAACCCTTAATTAAAAATAACTTTTTCATGCCTATTGAAAAATACAATCGGTTCATCTCCAAATACAATGAACCGGCAGGCAGCTATATCATCCCCTCTCTTGAAATAAAGAAAGGAAAATTTTTAAAGAATAAAAAACCAATGGATATTGTTACTCTTACTGGCGGATATGCTATTTCACAGCAAAAATACAAAGGATGGGCGAATAAACAAGACCTTGTAGGGTTAAAGTGGTTTTCAAAAGATGCTATTAACATCCCACTCTCATTATTTAAGGAACGTGTGAGTGTAATAATCGAGAATCCTAAAGGGTCCATAAACGTACTAAATGGGAGAAATCCTTCCTATCAATTAAACGTAAAAACCCATGCGGTAATCGTCCATAATGAAGAAAATATTAGTGTAAATAAAATCAAAAAAGAATTAGCACAACAAATAAAAAATCAAATTGTCAAAACGTTGAATAAAGGGGATGAAATGAAGGTTGACCTTCTAAATATAAGTGAAAAACCATATCGATATCACAATAAAACGTGGGATGAAAATACAATCAACCATTTTAAGAAGGAGTTAGTAAAGGACATAAATGTAAAGATACTCATTGATGAAACGATAAATTATAAACGATAACACTTGTTTAAATATTAAACTTCGTTTCACGTAACCAATTCTTTGTTACTAATTAATATTTGGACTCTAAAGGCGTTCTCCTTAAATAGAACGCCCCAGACTGTCGACAAATCCGAAGGATTTCGGGTTTTAAATCGACAGTCTTTTTTGTTTGGCTACATTAAAGTAGTCTGTTGATTTCTGTTCCAGGCGGCTTCGCTTTCCGCGGGCGGTTCGGGGAGCCTCCCCAGCGCTGGGGGTCAGGCACCAGTATCAAGAAGCACGTTAGAATTCTTTCATCATCGCCTCACTAATTTATTAACAACAAAAATATTATAAAAGAGAATAAAAATTTATTGTTTATCAATAAATTACATGTTACTATCTAATAAACAATATGTAAGTGGGGTGCTTTCCATGAAACCTGAAACACTATTTTTAAAATTAGCTGTTGTTCTTATGGGCTTTCCAGTTCTTGCTTTATGCATTTTTTTGGTACCTGAGTTAGGTACTATTGCAACAAAATTGCTTCCAGAGTTTCCCTTGATCAAATACCTCGTTTCTATCGTTTTTGATGCATCGGCGATTCCCTTTTACTTCGCCTTGTATCAGGCTTTTAAACTTTTACGCTATATTGACAAAAATAAAGCTTTCTCGCAACTATCTGTAAATTCTTTGAGGAATATAAAGTTTTGTGCCATCACAATCAGTACCTTGCACGTGCTAGTCTTGCCACTTTTCTATCTCTTTGCGGAGAAAGACGACGCCCCAGGGGTTATCCTTGTCGGATTGGTTGTTCCTTTTGCTTCAATTGTGATTGCAGTTTTTGCAGCTGTTCTTCAAAAGCTATTAAAAAATGCCATCAATATAAAATCAGAAAATGATTTAACGATATGAGGTGAACCCAATGGCGATTATTATCAACATTGATGTGATGTTGGCTAAAAGGAAAATGAGCGTAACGGAACTCTCGGAGAAGGTTGGTATCACGATGGCGAATCTGTCTATATTGAAAAACGGAAAGGCAAAAGCAATTCGATTATCAACTCTAGAGGCAATTTGTAAATCATTAGATTGTCAGCCTGGAGATATTTTAGAATACAAAAGTGACTGATGACAGATACGGGTAATAACTATTGTTGAGGAAAGTAGGATGTATGATGACAAATATTAAAGGAGGTATAACCGTGGATAAGAATAATTTTATTATTGAAAATATAGCTAAACCCCATGAGCTGGAGAGAATGTTTAGATATGACTCCAAAGCCTTTAAAAAGTTATTCTCACACGCATGGGAACAAAATCCTGATTCTCAGGTTCTTGCTGTTTGGTATGAAAGATTGAATTTCAAGGAGACTGCTCAATCAGAAAAAGCCACCTTGCTGCAAAAAGGATTCTTATTTATGGGCATTTTAGCCATTCTGGCCGGAATAAGCGCAAGGATCATATTCCATTTTGTCGAACAACATACAATTGCTCCCATTAACCTGGCCTTCGGGATTCTTCCCTTTATTGGAGCCTATTTTATATATAAAAATAAACCTCAAAAGAAGGTTCTTTACACACTTGCACTGTTGTTCTTAATCTCCGGGTTGTATCTAAATATGCTCCCATTAAGTAATAAAGACAGTATTATTCTTGTTTACTTACACCTTCCCATATTCTTATGGGGATTGATGGGGCTTGCGTTTACGGGAAATGAATATTCAAACAGCAGAACAAGATTAGCTTATCTAAAATTTAATTTGGAATTCTGTATACTCTACGCCAGCATGGCCATTAGCGGCATGCTTTTAGCAGCATTAACAATGCGATTATTTAGTTTTATTGATTTGGATATAGAAGACTTTTATTTTAGAAATGTAGTGTTATTTGGTGCTGCCGCTCTCGCAATTGTGACTACCTACCTGGTGTCTATGAATCTTAAACTTGCTAAGAATATTACACCATATATAGCTAAAATTTTTAGTCCTCTTGTCCTGATCACATTGGTAGTCTATCTTATAACGGTTGTTTCAGTCGGAAAAAATCCATTCTTGGACAGAAATTTCCTGATAGCCTTTAATGGCATACTCCTTGGTGTCTTAGCCGTTACCATATTCTCGATTACCGAAAGCGGCACTGACGATAAAAAGAACATTTCCGATTATATAAATTTCGCCCTAATTGTTCTTGCTCTTATCATTGACAGTGTGGCATTGTCAGCCATAGTGTTCAGACTTTCTTCTTACGGGATTACACCAAACAGACTTGCTGTTTTAGGTGTAAACATTCTTATCTGGGGAAATCTTATTTGGATTATGGTCTCCTATATGCGTTTTCTACAAAACAAGACTGGACCTTCCCCCATCCAAAATGCGGTTGCGAAGTATTTGCCAGTCTACGGACTTTGGGCAGCTATCATTACATTTACTTTTCCTTTCATTTTTAATTAGAAAGCTATATTCATGTAACGGATGTGGATCTTTCATATAAAGGCCAAGAATGAACAAGTCTTATTCATAACTTGTTCATTCTTGGTTTTTTATGTCTCTAAAAAACTAATTGACTAATAAAACGGTTCACCCTACCTCATTTAAATGAGAACTTTTTACACCTACGAGGTCCCTATCATTCATTCAAAAAACTGCTGATTTTTCTTTAATTCTCTTTTCCGCCGAATTATTTTTATAATCGGAACTGCTATGAGGAATGCAGCCGCTATGTTTAGAACACCAATAGCTTGGTTAAAGAACACCGTCTTTGATTGATTAAAAAAACTTACATTTGAAATACCCAGCCATGCATTTACGAAAAAGAGTAAGAGAAAGATATTCAACATGCGCTGATAATAGGCTATTTTTGATTTTGAGTCTGTATATATTTCAAACGGTCCTTCTGTAGCTGCTTTTTTCATGTACACCCAGCCGCCAAATTCATTAATAACGGTAATACCACTATCTTTAAGGAAATCCAAGTAATCCTTCTTTTCATTAGTAGACATTCCACTAAGAAATTCATTGCGGTAAATACATGCACCCGGTTCTCCTTTTGTAAACGTGAACCGGCCCAATGAAAACTTATTTAGGTGCCATCCCTGCAAGGCCATTTCATTAATCCACTTTTCTTCCTTTTCATAATCTAAATAAAAGCGATACATGACTTTCTTCACAGTCGGCTCTCCCCTTTCGTAATTAGCAACCCGTTATGATACAACTCATACATTCGCTTCATTTCATTTTCAACCATTATCTTCCCGGCATCCGTTATCACATATTCTTTTTTTCGTCCATCCTCATCTAAAGGAATAATCCATTTTCGCTTCACTAATGTTTTGATCGCTCCATAAATAGTCCCAGGTCCCAGCTCAACACGACCGTTACTCAGTTCGGAAACAAATTGCATAATTCCATATCCATGTCTTGGCTCATACAGAGATAAAAGAATGTAATAAACCCCTTCTGTCAAAAGCACTTTCTCATCCATTATTACACCACCTATCGTCATCCGATATATCGTCTGTTGATATATAATATATCAACAGACGATATATCTGTCAATGATATAAATCGCAAAAAAAGCCATCATAAAAAGCATTATCCCGTTTGGAATAATGCTCACAGCTGAGGATGGCTCAATAATTACAATCTTATACAGTTTCCCTACAAATGGTCTTTATAATTTTTATTCAAAGATAATTAGGATAATTTTTGATTATATGATACACTTTATTTACCATTTAATTTACTTGTTCGCTTGTGCCCTACTCATTCGTGAGTGGGGCTCCTGTTTTTTCAACAAGAAAAAAACAGACTCTATGAAGAGCCTGCCTTATTTTGTGCTTAATATTAAGCTTTACGAACGTTAGCTGCTTGAGCTCCACGTTGACCTTGCTCAACGTCAAAAGTAACTGTTTGACCTTCGTCTAAAGATTTGAAACCTTCGCCTTGGATTGCTGAGAAATGAACGAATACGTCTTCTCCGCCTTCACGCTCGATGAATCCGAATCCTTTTTCTGCGTTAAACCATTTTACTTTACCTTGTTCCATTTTGTTTCCTCCTGCTGTGTGCTTTGCACACAATGTGTTACTATCCTTGCACTCAGTGATCATCAAGACGAAAAGTTAATCTTATACTATCCTTTACACCGAACAAAAATAATTCTTCTAAAGTTTAACAGTTTATTAAAGTATTTGCAAGAAAACATAAACACAACCATTTTTACAGGGAATCTCTTATCAGAATATCATTCACAAAAAAATGACGTAAAGGAGTTCGGTTGATTTTAATCGTTATGTACTGACAGTTTTCATAATCTTCGATTTTGACCTTTTAGACCTATACCATTGCAAGCAAAAAATAAATATAACAAAGGTATCAATAACATCTCCCCCATAATACATTAGCATGGCTCCCATTTCTGCTTGCTTTACAGGAACATCTAATGGCGGGTTAGCGTAAATGTATTTTGATAATATTCCGTGACTTGCTAAAGCAATTACTAAGACAATCGCGCGGTACATAAATGGAGTTCTATGTGGTGTTGGGTCAATAGAAATCATTGATACTGTAAAGAGGTAGCCTGCAATGAAAACGTGCAGGTGCATGAACAAATAAAGAAAAATGTTCTGATGCATCAAAGAATATAAATGCGTAGTATAAAGTATCCATAAACCTCCCATGTTAACCGCTGAAGCAACAAAGGGTTCACTAAGAAAGCGAAAAGGAAAACTCTTTAGAACCACTGAAAAGTGCCGTCCAATCCTCACATTGACTGTACGGAGAAAAAGGGTCATTGGTGCAGAAAGGACCAGAAGAAGTGGAGCAAGCATCCCAAGAAGGACATGCACTAACATATGGGCTGTAAAATCAGTATGAGCGTGTTTGGCTATAGGTCCAATCACAGCTGCTGCCATACAGAGAACACCGAGAATCCAAAAAATAGTTCGATATACCGACCAGCGTTTGAAATGTCGGCTAGATAAGAAAGTAGCAAAAAAGTAAACAAGCAATAACAGTGCAAACCATACAAAAAGGGAATGTTCATAGGGGTTTTTTATCACGGTATGGATGTGCTCATTGTGCATTAGTAGCTACCTTTATCTGTTTTAGTTCCTTTTGTGTTCTAATAATTAGTATAATGCCCATTATGACCATAACAGTGGCGATTATATTCCAGGTTATGTCATACATAAGCACATTTTCCACATAACGAATCTGATGGATTCTCATAAGTTTGTGCTGGATTGTGCCATCATATAACTGGAATCCCCCACCCCCAAGAAACATTCCACCTATCCACCTTTTTGACCAAAATCCCTTTCTGCGTCTTAGATCTGCTAGAAGGAATAATCCCCCGATGGTTGCAAACCAACTAAAGGCATGAAACAGACCATCTGAGACTAAACCAATATTCAATGTACTCTTGTCATAAAAATGGTGCCAATGTAAAATTTGATGAAAAACCGTTTCGTCCAAAAAAGCAACAACCCCTAGCCCGAACAAAAAACCTGACCATACATTTCGGGCTAAGAATGCAGAACGAAATGAATTATCCGAATAAGTGATTTTATCGGCCATTATTTTTTCCGCCATTCTTCTCTTTTTATCAATCCGTTTATATATCTTCCATAAAACTTTATCCCAAAAAAATAAACTTTATACCACTTCTGTTGTTCAAGATTTTCAGATTTACATGCACCTTTTCAAACTATATAAGAGATAATTCAATTGATAAAAAAAATCCTTACTGTTAAACACAGAAGGACTTTACCTACGATTTACAATTGATTCCTATTTCTTATTAATTCATCTCTATCGGATGCCATTGGAGGCTGTTCCAACCATCCGTTCTTTATCATGATATTAGCTCCATCTTCAGAAAACATTTGGACTTCTAAGGATAGTCTGTTATACATTGCACTAAGATCACCTCTAGGACTTTGACTAACAGCTGTACCATAATAGCCAACGCTAAGAGCATTCAGCCCACTTGTAAAGAACATCATCAGTTTATCAGAAAAGGTATGGGAAGTACTATTTGTTATTTCTGAATCCCATCCCATAGGTGCTGGAAGTTTACTTTCCTCAAGCTTACCTCTAAATAATCTAATATGTTTATTCCCAATTTCTAAACCTTTTAAAAAGAATTGTTTTACGTCCTTATCCTTTGCAACCTGACTGAATCCCGTAAGTGTAGCTACTCCCAAAGCATTTCTTTGCATATTCGCAAATAAATTACCGACTTCTTCAGCAACTAAGGGCCTTTTTTCTCCAAACACATCTAACATAAACCATTGTTTTTTTACAAATTCAACCTTCTCTAAATTAGGCAGCCCTGGAGATCTGATAAGCAATCCTTTAGACAATAATAAATCCGTTGACTTATCATATAATTTCATGGTTTCTGTAAGACAATCCATGTAATAGGCTTTAATATCACTTCTTACAGATGTTCCAACACTACCAGCATACGTTGTAAGCCCAACCCTAGACATATGGTTTATAAAATTTAGGACAAAACTGTCGGAATAAAGTCTAGGAGCAGATAAATCCACATCCTCTTTAATAGTAAAACCATGCGGAACTACATTTTCTTCCTCTGTCAGAATGGCAGTAATCTTTTGAATATGTGACTTTGATAATTCTAAAGAAAATTCAATTATAGGCTTAATTTCACTATCCTCAACTTTTTCCAGAAAAAATGTCAGGATACATATGCTAGAACTATCATTTAGGTACTGAAGCCAAAGTTGACCAATTTCACCCGCTGTTAGCCTAATCTGTTTTTCCTTTTCTTCCATGAGTAGCCTCCAAAAAAAGTTATCCTAAAAAATACCTTCCCCAGAAATCACCCATAGTATGTATGAGGTTCCCTAATACCCCACCACGTAATATTAAATCTTGTAAATGAGTTTATGAAACATTCTTTGCAGGTGATTATTTCTCCTTCTTAAACGTTTTTTTATAATGCCTCATTTCTTGGTATAATAGATAAATGTTAATGATAACTTTTGAGGTGAAGACAAAATAGATAAATTACTGATTGATCCCGCCATAAATTTAACTCCACAAAATGAAACGACCTATATATATACGTTTGCCTGCTCTGAGGATGAACGCTCTTTATGTGCGCTGGAAATGCGTTCATTATTCGGCAAGACGTCCCCATCTAATGTCTTGGAAACCTTCGTAAAAATGGATCCAAGTCGAAGCCCTTTTATTAAAGAAAGAATGAGTGTGATATATGATGCGGAATGTCTGGATGATCTTTATCAGCAGGTGGAAACATTACAACTAAACGGGGCAACCTTTAAAGTCACTTATGTGAAAAATAATGGTCAGATGAAAAGTGAAAATGAGGGATTCGAGCGACGGCGTGCCATTGAACGAGAGATGGGATTACACATCAACGGATTAGCAGACCTTCGTCACCCTGACCAGTCTTTTGGCATCATGCATGTAAACAGAAAATGGGTATTTGGGGAGTATCTGAAAAGCGAATCGGTTTGGTTCCGACATCAAAAGAAGCCAAATGGATACTCCACTGCCCTTAGCACACGTGTTGCCAGGGCGGTGGTGAATATCGCTATCCCCAATCCAACCGGGATTAAAGCCATTGATCCTTGCTGCGGAATTGGCACCGTCCTAGTTGAAGCCCGATCAATGGGGATTGATATAGTTGGGAGCGACAGAAATCAGCTAATCATCCCCGGAGCACGGGAAAACATGGCACACTTTGGTCTTACAGGAGAAATAAACGTTGCGGATATTCATGACATAACTAGCCATTATGATGTAGCCATTATTGATTTACCTTATAATTTGTGTTCGGTCATCACCCCGGAAGAGCAGCTGGAAATGCTTCAAAGTGCACGTGGGTTTGCAGAAAAGGTAGTCGTGGTGACCGTTGAGCCCGTCGATGAAATCCTCTTAAAAGCAGGTTTTTCGATTATTGACCGCGGTGTCGCTAAAAAAGGATTATTTAGTAGAGAAGTGATTGTTTGCCATTAACCTGTGTCCTCTTATGGCAATATCTTATATGAATGAAAAAAGAGCCTACCTATACAAGACGCGCATAAAGTCTTGCCTATTTTTGGCTCTTTATTTTTATACCTTTGTTGTATTACACGTCGTTAGCTCAAAATCTAGAAGATTGGAAATTCGCTATTTCTCCCACAGCTCAATCAGTCGACCTTCAGGATCTTTTATCCAAATAAACTTTCCAAATTCACTATTCTCTTCTTTCTTTTCAATAGGTACGCCCATTTGTTCAAGATGGTTAACTCCCATCTGTTAGTTTTTTCCTTTTTTAGCCATATTACTTCTTTCAATTACTACCTTCAACAACCAGGTGCATAATCCTTCTTGAATATATGCCTTTATTATGTTTAAAGTTCATATTCAGTTCATAAACAATTTGTATAATCCGTTTATCAATTGTTGAAAGGTCGAGATATAGAATGGAAAGTATTACAAAGTATAAAGAACCCGCTTTAGCTGATAAGAGCAATAAAATTCTGGTGATGCTGGGTTTAATCATTGGACTGATTTTTTCCGAGTTGGATGAAACCGTTGTGAATACAGCCATGCCGACAATCATTCGTGATTTAGGCGGATTAGCTATGTATGGATGGGTCGGAGGTGTGTATATGTTAACCATGTCTGCCTTCATGCCCATTTTGGGGAAATTAGCGGATTTAATGGGCCGAAAAAAAATATATTTAATGAGTATGGCCTTTTTCATAGGTGGATCTATTGTCTGCGGATTATCACAATCGATGACTCTTCTCCTTATTGGACGCGGGATTCAAGGTTTGGGGGCTGGAGGCTTAATGCCGCTTGCTATGACCATTTCAAGTGATCTATTTCCCGTTGAGCAGCGGGCAAAAGTACAAGGATTTATGGGGCCGATTATGTTCATTCCCATGTTATTAGGGCCATTAATGGGGGGATATTTTGTCGATCAGGTAAGTTGGCATTGGATTTTCTTTGTTAATATTCCTGTAGGAATCATTGCTGCACTTCTTCTGGCAAGTGGATTACGTGAGACGGCAATCAAGAAACAAGTGGTGATAGATTGGGGTGGGGCATTTTTATTAGTAGCTTCTATTGTCTCCTTGCTGATCACCCCCGTTCTTGTTGAAAATAATGGTTACACATGGGGATCACCGGTCATTATTGGTCTGCTTTGCATGGGTGCCGTTTTAATTGGACTTTTTATTTGGGTCGAGACAAAGGTAAAAGAACCCATTGTTCCATTGCATTTATTTAAAAACCGCAACATCCTTGTATTATCATTAATTGTCTTTACTGTAGGAATCGGCTTAATGGGCTCCTTTTCCTCCTTCCCCTATTTTGCACAAAACGTGCTGGGACTTACTCCAACAGAGGCTGGCTACTTGACATTGCCAATGATGGTAGGAGCAGTTGGGTCGGCTATGCTTAGTGGATTTCTACTAACAAAAGTACGCTACCGGGAACTATTTGGAATTGCCTTTATCATGCCAATGATCGGATTCTACTTATTTTCTCATATGAGCATTGATACAACTATTGTTCAAATTATTATTTTCTTATTCATAACAGGTCTTGGGTTAGGCGTTTTATTTGGAGGGGATAACCTCATTGTTCAGGAGTCTGTCGAAAAGGAACATAAAGGAATTGCCCTTGCGACGGTTCCGTTATTCCAAACTATAGGTGCTACAGTAGGAGTTAGTCTTTTTGGAAATTTGTTATCATCCACGCTGACATCCAAATTGCAAAGCTTAGGTGATAAACTCCCTGAAAGTATGGCAGCAAATATGAAAAGTTTAGCTGCTGCGGGGGTTCCTCACGGGTTACCGGCAGGGATATTAACACAAATTAAAACCTTATACATTGAATCATTTCAGCATATATACATGTATTCGTTTGTCATTGCGATCCTTGCGTTTATCTTGAGTTGGTTTTTGAAAAAAGAAGTACTGTCCACGAAGTCTGATGAAGAAAATTTCGTAGAGTAGTCGTGTTGGTAAATGGTAGAGGAGTTAAGCCTGAAAAATTAGTAAACAATTAGATGTAGGCACACTGCAGTGAGGAAACAATATGACTCCGACCAAAGTAATATAGAAAACACCATGATGGTGTTTTCTATTTTTAATACAGTTCTATGAGATTCCTCCCCAGATCTATTTTTAAGTGAGGCCTGGAAGGTTAATTATTTGTAGCTTTCCTTTTATTCGTTAAAAACAAGGCAGGAATAAACATAACCCCAATCACAATAACTGAAATGAGAAAACCAACTTGATAACCATGAAGGATAGTTGGAATCGTTGGTTTCAACCCCGATACGACTGTGGCCACGACAGTAGCTAAAGCCGCTGAACCAAAACTCGAGCCGACATTTTGAATAATTCGACTACCGATACTGGCTTGTGGAATTTGTTCTTGTTGAAGCCCCGTATATACATCACTCATTAAAGGCATCGTAATACCCCCAACCCCGATTCCACGAATAACTAAAACAATGGCGATCAGAACAAAATTTGTTTTTTCATCAATAAAGATAAATGGAATCGAACCAACTAGTGAAACGGTTAGACTCACAATTACAACTAACTTTGCACCAAGCTTATCAATCAGTTTCCCAATAATCGGCCTTGCAATAAGCATTCCTACCCCTTGTGGAATCATAGCGAGTGAAGCTTCAATTAGTGTAAAACCTCTTATATTCTGGAAGAACAGCGGAAGCAAAAGCATCGGACCATTTGTGGCTAAACCGGCTAAAAACATCCCAATAATGGCTGCAGAAAAACTTCTATGCTTAAAAAGATTGAGTGGCATGACTGTTTTGTTATTTCTTTTCACATTATAAATGGCATAGGCGATAGTCGTTACTAACCCAATACCCACATACCAATAGGTTTGGTGGTTATGAAAACTAGCAAAGTGGGCAGCTCGTGTAATCCCAAATATCATAGATGAACTCATAATCGCCAAGAGGATAATTCCTACCCAATCAATTTTGCTGTCTGAATTAAATGGTTCAAAATCATCAAGGCGTTTGGAAACTAGATACAATGCGATTAAACCAAACGGTATATTGATGAAGAAAATCCAACGCCATGACGTTAATTGAATGATAAACCCGCCGATAACAGGCCCTAACAGTGGACCAAGAATAATAGGCGTTCCAATCACCGCCATCAATCGGCCAAGCTTATCGGGACCAGCGACTTTCATCAATAAAGTAGTCATTAATGGAATAATGATCCCCGCACTGACCCCTTGTAATAGGCGAAAAGCTATTAAACTCTCAATATTCCAACTTATTCCCGCAAGTACACTGGAAAGAATAAAGCCAAGCTCTGCATATAGTAATACTTTTTTTCCGTTAAACTTATCCATAAGCCAGCCTGACACCGGCACTGCTACAGCAAGTGCTAGCATATAACCTGTAATTACCCATTGTATAATCTCGAGTGATGTATGAAAATCCAGCCCTAATTTGTTAATTCCAATATTGACCATGGTCGTGTCAAGCATTGGTGCGATGGCCGCCATCGCGATTGCCCATGCTGCGCTGGTTACTTCTTTTGGAAGCTTTTCTTGTTTTTCCTTTTTCATCGCAATCCCTCCCCCTTTAGATACAAGGTGTATCTTAAATACTACAAGTAGTAATATACAACAAAATTTGTTAAAATACAAATAAAATACATGTTGTATCTTAATGCTTTTTCGAGGTGATATAAATGGTTCAGCAACGACGTCGTGGTAACGAACTAAAAGAAGCGATTTATATAAGCGCCATTGAACTATTAGAAAGCGAAGGCTACAAAGCCATCACGTTTCAAAATATAGCTAAAAAGGCACAAACGAGTCGAAGTGTCTTATATCGATCTTGGTCATCACCCTTCATCATTTTATATGAGGCAGTCAGGTGGAAGACCTTTCAAGACGGGAATGGAAGCGTTGGTAATGCCTCTTTTGATACAGGCAGTCTTCGTGGTGATTTACTAGCATTATGCCAACATTGGGTTAGAAACTCACTGGCCTTTTCCTCAGAATTCTTGAAAGGTTTTTTAACCGAAATAATCGAGAATCCGGAATTTACCTATTTGTCAGAAAAGGTGACAGTCTCCAACTTGCTGGTTATTGAAAAAATCATTGAGAGAGCTAGTATACGAGGTGAAATCAAGCATGAGGTTAGTAATATGGTGAAGTTGCTGCCTTTTGAGATATTACGTTACCATCTCGTTTTTATGAAGGATGCGGTCGATGATCCATTCATCAAGCAGTTAGTGGATCATGTTTTGCTGCCAGCTATGACAAATGGGAATAAGGTTGAGAGGTAGAATAAAAAGGGACCGATCCTTAGCCATAAGAGAATCCCCATCTGGTTGACAGATGGGGATTCTCTTATGAATGGGCAAAAATAAACTTGCGAGGAAATCTAGTATTTTCATTCATTCCTTGTAAACGCGATATTTAATTCTTCTACCACATCATATACACTCATTTCCTGCTCTATTACTCTCATCCTGGACTTTCCTCTTCTCACTTTTCTGTACCTTTGATCGTCCACCTGCAACAAGGATGGCCGAATACAAAACCAGAGCGATCCCTAACACCTGCCAGCCCCGTAGATGTTCCCCAAGAAAAAGGACACCCGTTATGACTGCAATGATGGGTTCCATCGTTGCCAAAATGGAAGCCTTACTTGCTTCTAAATGTTTAAGTCCTGATGTGTACAAAAGAAAAGCTGCAACTGTTGCCACTAACGCTAACAACACCGCTGATACCCAAACATCTATATATTGAAATTGATCTAGCTTGTTTCTTATATCACTTGTCAATAGCATAAATAGACTCGTATAAAGAAATGTGTAGGTTGTTATGGTCAAGGCAGAATACCGCTTCGTAACAGGTTTACTGAAAATACTGTACAACGCATAACAAAATCCAGATAGAATCCCCATTAACAAGGTTTTCATTTGTATCTCGTCTTGGCCAAATGGCAGTAGACCGACAACAAATGCACACCCTGTAATAGCAAGTGCAAGTGCCCAGCCTTTACGAATGGTCAAGGGCTCTTTAAAAAAGATACGAGACAGAATGGTTACAAACAGCGGGCCAGTATATAAAAGTGTTACTGCAAGCGATAAACTCGACTGAGAAAAAACTTCAAAATAAAAAAAATTAAATAAAGCGATACTAAAAATTCCTGCACAAGCGAAAAAAAGATGATCTTTTAATCTGGTACGTAACTGCTCACGATAAAATGCTGTCATCACTAGAATTAAGATCACAAAGGTAAAAATGCCCCGAATGGCCACTACGTCCCAAGCCGTGAAGCCACGTGCATACAATGGAGCAATCAATAAACCAATTAGACCCCAACATACCGCACCGGTAATTGTCATGATATACACTCTAATACTCGTCCGTTTTTCCATTTTATGCACCTCTATTTCCAAAAAAGGGAATGACTCCGATTCTTACTTCGCCACGAATCGGGTCAAACCCTTCCTAGAAATGTTTATAATATAAGGAAACTTACTTATAGTTAAAAAAAACGGAGTTATTCATTCATCAACACCCTGGCAAGCATATTTAATTCGTTGGGCTGTAAGATGCGATAGTGACGTCCTTCCTTTTGCAAATAGCCTTTATCGCAGAATTGTGCCAGTACATATAATAAATGACGGTAGGAGACGCCTAAAAAATCACAAACAGTGACGTGTTTCTCCTTATAGATCTCCCCATCTGCCGTTTGCAAAATAAACTCAGCAAGTCGGTTTTCTAGCGGGAAAGAAAGGCTTTGTGTGTATTTTGCCGCCATTTGTGTAGATTTTATACTTAAGAACTTCGCCAGTTCACGAAGAAAGGCAGCATCCTCGAGCATTTTGGTGCGGCAGCGATGATAAGGAATCGCATAACAAATCGTCGTCGTGGAGGCTTGAATTCCTTTCGTATAATAAATTGGATGTAATAATTCCATTTCCCCGAAAAAATCTTCCTCCTTGATAAAATTAATTAAGGAAACCTTTCCATTTTGATGCGTCACATAAATTTTCGCTTTTCCTTCAATGACATAAAACAAGAAATCCGGACGCATGCCTTCTTGGATAATCCATTCATCTCGTTCATATTCATGCACTTCCAGAAACTCTTCAATCGGAAAAGAAAACAAATAGCTAATCGAATATTCCTCTAAAAAGCGCTGCCTTTTCTCATTGTTGTAAATTTCCATCAATCTCCTCCAAAATATGAGATATCTCATATTATTGTACGTTTCTCCATGTTATGATGCAACCATTGGAGGGGGATCGAATGGATTCGCAACGATGGATGAACAGACAATTTTTTAGTTTTTTTATCACCTGGGGTGTTTTTCTACCGTATTGGACAGGGTGGATGATTCATACAAAAGGGATGACGGTTTCGCAAGCTAGTTTAATTATGAGTCTAGGGCTGGTTGTCCGCGGTCTTTCTACATTATTTGTCTTTCCTTATTTATCAGGGAAATTTAGCAGTAGAACGTTGCTCAACGGAATGGCGATTGGCACCTTATTATCTCTTCTATGCAGTTTTCCTGCGAATTCATACATGAGTTTATTAGTTGTTACTTTACTGTTGCATGTCTTTTATCCAAGCTTAATGCCGGCATTGGATAGCGCAGCAGGCGTTCTTGTACAAAATAGGCAATTACGAGATTATGGGAAGAGCCGCTCGTGGGGATCTATTGGCTTTGTCGTATCGGGGATGATGTTAACGGTCTTTACAGGAGCACTTGGCGATCAAGTGATTTTATGGGCGTTGTTACTCGGCATATTGGTATTCATTTCTCTTTGTTTCTTACCTGCCCCTATTATATTAATGGAAAAACCACAAGCTACCAAAATGAACAAAGGCGGTATGCTGCAATTATTTCGCATCAAATACTTTGGCCTCGTGCTGGTGATTGTGATTTTACTACAAGCGGCACACGCATCCTATTACAACTATGGCTATATTTTCTTACAAGAAATCCATGCGCCCAAGTATTTAATCGGTATGATTCTTAACATTGCTGTGCTGGCAGAGATCATTTTCTTTTTAATCGCTGATCGGTTCTTTCATAAATTTTCAGTAGGCGCCTTGCTGACACTTGCAGCATTTGGATCAACAGTAAGATGGATCCTCATATTCCTCTTTCCCTCTATTATTGTGTTCTGCATCGCGCAAACTTTGCATGCCTGCTCATTTGCGATGGGCCATTATGCCTTTATGAAATACTTAACTAAGCATATACCACAAGCACAGATTCCGAATGCTCAAGGGATGTATTCAGCATTGGCATTAAGTTGGAGCACAGCGGTGTTCACATTCTTCGGCGGATATTTGTATGAAATCGAGCCAAGATACGCTTTTATCGGGATGATCATTTGTACCATCCCATCGATGGTACTTGCGATCTTCTATCGAAAATTAACTGCAAAGGTGGATGATTCCTGCGGCCTAGGGGAACAAGGATAATGTAACATTCGTTTAATGTTCAGAAACAAACTTTCAAAAAAGAAAAGTCAGATCCCTCCACTTTTACGTGATGGGGTCTGACCTTTTTCAGTTCAAATAATCTACTCATTTTTACCAAGTCAAAACTACTTCAACTGCATGGTTGTAATGCAGGTAGGATCACCATTAAATGTGGCAATCTTTGAATCTGCCTTTTTACCATCCTAATCAACCTTTAGTTATTTCTACTAACAAATTCCCATCCTTGAAATTTATTGGAGAAATTAACTAAACTCTAGTTCTTTACCTTTTTCTCATAACAATCCACTTCTCTTGCGTGATTTGTTCGAGCGGTTTTAAAATATTCAAAACCAACAGAATGCCAAAATCTTTGAGCTGTATGGTTCTCTTTTAAAACGCCAATCCGTAAAACCCTCAATCCCTTTTCAACCATCTCTTTTTCAAAAGTCAAATAGGCTTGCCTTCCGAATCCAAACCCTTGATAATCAGCATGAATCATTAACAACCCAAGCCATGGACATTGGTCTTTTTCATTTAACAGTAAATAGTCGATAATACCAATATAAGTGTCATCAAGCTTAATAAATAGGCTCTTTGTTCTGCCATTTAACAAGTCATCTTTTACTTCCCCAAGGTTTCGTCTTTCCTTTCCATTCTCCAGCTGATTATATTCTGGATTTGAATTGATGATTTCAACGGCTATATATAGTGTTTCCACTGTTATTTCCTCAAAATGGATTGAATTCAATTTTTTCACCTTCATTACTATCATGTCCTGTTTCAATCTATGGTCAACTACCCCCACTGAGGTGAAGCCTTTCAGTGGGGGCTTGAGTTAGAACTCTAGGTCTTCTCGTCTATTGCTAGACATTTTGACGCTCTAAAATTCATGTCACCTTACGGTAACACCCCAAGTAAGTTTTTGGTTGGTACTGGCAACGAACTATCGTTTTCCCACTTGCACCACCCTTTCGAGCAGTTTTTCCTTACGGAAAAAGCCACCGCTCAGATTACTCTGGCGTGTGCTACAAGCCCCGACAAGTCGAGTACACATGGATGGTTGACACACCCACTAAGCTATGCGCGAAGCAACAGCCTTACGTTTTTGCACTTCTAATAGAATTGGAGTTTTAATTTTGAGGTTTTCGTACAATTTTATAACTTCTGATTTTCGTAACGTATTCAATGCGCCATTAATGTCAGCATGGATACATTTGCCTGATTTACTTTGATACAGACCACGATTGATTCGTTTGCCACTAAAATGATAGTTTGTTTTATCATCTTTTGACCAAACAGGAATCGCATCTCTATCTAGAAAACTAGCTTTTGATGTATAACTTTCTTCTTGTTTGAGGAATCGAATACCTTCTTTCAAACATTTGTTTTCAATGGCAGAAATCAGTTTTCGAAAAGGGATTTGAACAAATTTCTGATTGTTCTTCTTTCCCATATCAACTTCTTGTTTCCAACCGGCGTTATAGCCAACAACAATGGTATCAATATTAAGTTCAGTCACTTTTTTGAACAACAAACCGACGGTTTGTGAAATATATCCGTTGATTTGGCTTTCACGTTCTTTCCAAAGAGCTGCCATCTGATTTGTTACCACACGTTTCGAAAGACCATTTTCGATATTTTTTTGTTGTAAGTTACTTATTGTTTTGTTGAAGTATTGGTTAATAGACTTCAACTTTTTACCATCAATTAAGAACGTATCGCCCATATTTGTTGCACAACTTATCAATCTATCTACACCCAAATCACAACTCAAAGTATTAACTGTGGTCGTTAGTTGCTTTTTCATTTGAGGTTTTTGCACTTCATAAGTGTAATGCACCTCAAAGAACCGACCTTTTTGTTTGGGCACAATTTCAATATAGGATATTTTTTTGTTTAACAAATTCTTTGGCATACGTATTTTAATAGAACCAAATATTTTTCTGAATTCAACATTCATGGGAATAGACCAATATCCGTTATCATCTACTTTCGGAACTTGATAGATTTCAATAATTCGCTTTTCAGTAGAGCCAGAATACTTCGGAAACTTCGGACGACCAGTGAATTTTTCAGGGTTCTTCTTCCACTGTTCTAACGCTTTAAAAAAGCTCTTCGCTTCTGCATACAACGTTCTACGAATAGCTTGAACCGAGTTTGATTGAACACCCCAATAGTTCACATCAGCTTGCATGGCATCATCTACTTCTTTTACAGTTGCCATCTTGTTGGTGTTCAAATAGCTTTGTTTAATTGCATACAACCCAACATTTCGCAACGCCTTGGAGCTATGTGACATCCTCTGAAGCAGACGAAATTCTTTAGCCGTAAGGCTAGCTCGTCCAATATTTTGTTTCTGTGTAAACCGTTGAATATTTTCACTTTTCTTTTGTTTTCGCAGCACTTTGACGGCTTTTTTTCTAGTCATTGTTTTCACCGCCTTCCTAGTTAAATTTTAAAGAATTTTCTATACTTAATTATATGACAAACGGAAGAAAAAAGCGAACGTTTGCTCTTAAATTTTTAAAAAATAATACAAAAAAATTCAGCCTAGTGGCTGACGGCAATTCATCTCCACCTGAATTGTTGGGCAACCCCCGTAACACAAATCAGATGGAGTCTTCTTGCCTTAAAGGATAAAACTAAAATAATAACCTTATCGATAGGAAAATACATAATACCGAACAAGCATAAAAGAGTACGGCTAATTTAACATTCCTCCTGAATTTAATGCCGTAACACAAAAGAAGAGAGCAGCCGCTAATTTGGAACCACTTCGCAAATAAGCATGATTTGAAAAAATTGAACTGCTTAAAATAATTGAGGTAAGGAGAGTTATCGAAATTAGTGCTTTGAACCATAATGGTTCATTCAGAAACACATTAAACATAAATTTTATTCGTTGCATGAGGTTACAGCTCCCTTCCATCAGTATTTATTTAAGCATATGTCGATATTCTAAAGATATCCTGATTAAAAAAGGAGCTGCCTAACAGCTCAGTGATTTTTAATTATTTTTTCAAAACTGGTATCCAAATTTCGCTTTTCACAGATGGTGAAGTTAAATCTTTTGTTTTAATCGACAAGATTTCGGGTCCTTCAGTAACTTGATAATTGGAAGATGGAAACCACTCTGAATAAATCCTGCCCCAAGTTTCTTGTAGAGTACTAGGAAAAGGTCCTGCTGATTCAAAGATCGCCCATGTTAAAGCAGGAACTCCAAGACTTAAAAAGTTTTCCGGGCATTCTTGTGTTGTTGCCACTCCAATATACTGATCAAGCTCTCCTTTTTCTTCCATACGTCCATCCGAAAAGTTTGTAGATGCTTGAATCATCCCTTTAGGTTCAACATTAGAAAGTTTTTTTAATTGATCTATTTTTTCCATAGTCAAGGATTTCCACATTTCAGTAATTACTGGGTTTTCTCCTTCAAAGATAATTGGAACTCTCTTCTTAATACCAACTATCTTAAATGCCTCTTTTTGTTCGATTCGGTAATTCATTTCATTTCCTCCTCTAATTGATAATTGGAAGGTCATTGGTGGAAAGGCTTTTAATGGCTGTCCGTTGTTTCTTGCTTCTGATGGTGTTACACCATGTAAATTTTGAAAAGCTCTAGTAAAAGAGTCCGGTGAATTGTATCCATAGGTAACCGCAATATCAATTATTTTCAAACTACTATTGGTAAGTTCAAATGCTGCCAAGCTCAGTCGTCTACGGCGAATGTATTCTGATAATGTAATACCCGCAAGAAAAGAAAACATTCTTTTAAAATGATATTCGGAACACTGAGCGATCCTTGCCACCACTTTGAAGTCTATTTCGTCAGTGAGATTATCCTCGATATACCTCATTGCATCATTCATGCTAGTAAGCGAATCCATTAAATGACCTCCTTTCAACAATAGAATAACAGGAGTCGTATCGTTCAGTCCGACATTCTGTGCACCATTTTGTCGGATTATTCACATCTTAATCTGTTACTGAAAATAATAAGTCTACTAATAACCCAATAAATACAATCGAAAGGATCATTGCTGGTATAGATAAATACCAAATCCCTGTGTTTCTAATGCTTATGTGAGTCTATTTTTTTGGTAGATCAAGCGCTTGATAAGCTAACTGGAATTTCCCCCCGTCAGCTACTTCTGAATGGTACAAAGCCTTGAGGGCATTGTTTTTTTCAAGGCCGTGTTCGACCTTCAACTCTTTTAAGCGTGTATGCAAGTCTTTATGATCCTTGATGAGCTGTTGCATCTGCGATTTACTATACTTCATATGTGTAACTCCTTTCAGAACCTCAATCCGTTCCCCAAGTATAGCATGATTAAATCATTATATATAGGAATCCAGATATTGGTAAACGGTGCCTGACACCATTCATTTTAAAAAGACATTACCCAATTGGAATAATGCCTCACAATCTTACTTCGACTTCTGTACCGTCAACTAATTTTGTATTCACTAATACGATACCCTTGTGCTTAGACAGGCTTTGCAATAGTGGTTTCAAGTCATTTCTGTCTATTTGAGGGAAGGTAAATTTACTTCCATCTTTATTGATTGCCGTATTAATCATGCGATTTACTCTTTTTGAAGTAATAATCAAACTAAACATATTTAACAATGGATATGGAATTGGAACAGAGAATTTTTTATCTTTTACTTTTATCCTGACTTTTAGCATAAACTATTCAATCACCACAAAAACTTTATCACCATTAGCCGAAGTAACATCTACAATTTGACCGTCCAGTTCATTTTCGATTGCTGTGATTAAAAGATCCACATTAATATCCTTCACATATTTTTCAGCCTCTGGAATTCTTTCCGCGATACTCGAACCAACCTTTAAAACTGCCTTTATAAGATTAATTGGCAAATTCACAGCGATATTATCACCTTTTTCGGAGGTAATTTGAATTTTTAGCATTTTGTTGCCATAGGGGATTTCCTTTTTTAATGGGATTGACTGTAGCTGGTCTTTACCCTGCAGGATATGAATCAATTCTGTTGCTTTTTCCTTATCGATTTTTCCCTCTTCGACCATTGTTAACACTCTTGAAATTTCCTCTTTCATTTATAATTCCCCCTCTTTTAATAAATGAATAGCCTCTTCCGCAGTGATTTCTCCCTTTTCCAACATGGCGACTACCTTTTTCTTATCCACTTCCGTTTTCTTTTGCGTGGAATAGCCGAGAGCAGAAATAATGTCATCTAACTTTCCTCTTACAGTCGGATAGGAAATCCCCAATTCTTTCTCCACTTCTTTGATATTTCCACGGCATTTTAGAAAAACTTCAATAAAATGAAGCTGTTCGTGGGCAAGGGCCGCTAGCTTTGATACCTCAAATTCATTTTCCACGATCGTATGGCAATGGTTACACTGTAACTTCGTAATTTTCAATTGTTTGCTGCAAACGGGACAATTTGTAATTAATGGGTATGCCATCTTTTTCTCCCTTCCTTTATTTACCTCAATCATACAACAGTTATTAATTATTTAAAATAGGTAATTAAAATATTTTATAAAAAGTTAGTAAAAAGTTAATTTATTTAACTCTGACTTTAATTAAATAACAACTCTCTCTTGAAGTAAAAAAAGACTCGGAATCCGAGTCTTTGCCTAAAAGGGCATACACCAATGGTTTAACACTTTAAGCGGATGCTCAACAGCCCCCTCTTAATGGGCTCCCCATTCGTTACCATTTGTTGTGTATCATATGGTGGTCTAACCAACCGACCAAGTCTCCTAAAAACTTCTCTCTTCCCACCTCATCAAATGGACGGTGCCTAGCTGAAGGGTACTCAACTAGCTCTTTATCCGGAGAGGACAAAAGGGTAAAAAAATGGCGCAGTTTTGTGGGGGGTGTAATCTTATCTTCTAGGCCGTATTGTAATAAGACCGGCAGCGTAATCGCTGGTGCTTCATTTACCACTCGTGTAATCGTTTGGATTAGGCTGCGTCCTAAACCAGGGGTCACGATATTATGGCGTAACCTGTCTGATTCGTATTTAACACGAATCGCTGATTTTTTCTTTAATAAGCGAATCCTGCCGGGTTTTTTGATGCGATAGTCTGGCTTAACCCTCCCCAATAGGTTAATCCCTAACTGTTCGAATGGTGTGACTTCGTAAGAGATAGCGGGGGAAATTGCTATTATTCCTGAAATACCCGTACTATGCTCCAATGCATACTCGAGGGTAATCAGGCCGCCAATACTATGTCCCACAATATACAAGGGCACCCCGGGCTGATCGAGTGAAACAAGCTTGCGAAACTCGTGTAAATCCCCGCTAAATTCATCCCAAGATTGTATATAACCCCTTTTACCGGAGCTTTTTCCATGACCACGCAAATCAAGGGCATAGACAATATAGTCGTTATTAACCAAGCTTTCACTTATATTCTGTAACCCGCCGCTGTGGTCCCCATGTCCATGAACGACGATAACCGCCGCTTTTGGAGCTGTTAATGGTTCGATCACACGAAAAAATAACTCGATTCCATCGACACCATTAAATGTACCTTCTGCCATCATGCCCATATTCCTCCTGATGCTGCCATTCCAAGAACATGTATTTGTCCTAACCAACATACTCTAAAGTAAGTAAGCTTATGAAGTTGATTTTAGTATAAATCAATACTAGTAGAAAATATGATTGAAGTAAATGAATAAAGGGGCTGCGAATCAATTTAGGGAGCCATTTAGAAATAAAATAAGCAACGCATCTCACGAAAGCGTTGCTTCTCTTGCACCCTTTTCTTTTATGAACCCTGCTACTGAATCAACAGACTTTTCCATTCAGCAGTAAGTGTTAAAAGTCTCCATCAAACTGATTAAATGGAATGTGTAATCTATTTTCCACGGCACGAAGCCTCTGATTTACTCGATTTAAACGGCGATTAAGTTGGTTAAAATCTCTTTCAAGCAGATCTAATCTTCGTTCAAACTGTCGCCATTGTGGGAGTTGAAATAGTTGCGATATTTGCGATAGTTGCCTGTCAGGGCTATATTGATCCTGCTGGACATATGGGTAATACTCGAACTGAGTTTGTGGAACTTGATAGTTTCCATATGGATACATTTGGGCATCTCTCCTTTTGGATTAATTCCCTATAAAATATGTAGGCATTTTCAGTATGAAACGGCGAATACCCATAGGACAATCCAGAAGATCCCCATCCTCATACGTATATTCCAAATTACATTTTGGACACTTTGGTAAATTTGACATTCCTACATTCCTTCTGTTTACTGGAACCACCCGAAGTGATCTCCTCTATTTTTTTAGTTAATCTTTCTAAATATAGCCCTGCTTCCACCATTTTCGCTCCGTACCAAAACATCTCACCGTCCACTAACAAGATTTTTGTATTGGGAAGAAAGGATTGAAATTCGGCGAGGTGTTTTACTTGAAAGGGAAAAGGTTCAGAAGCAAGCAATAGCACATCAAGATTTGCTTTAGTTAGCTCCTCTTTTGTAACCATGGGATACCTTGATTCTTCCGTTGCGAAAGGGTTTTGGAAACCCAGTGTATCTAACACATCATTAATATATGTCGTTCCGCCAACCACCATATATGGTTTTCTCCAAATCACATAGGCGGCATTTAGCTTCTGCTTACATGAAGGGTTTGGGAAGGATGTTTTGCAGGATGCGATGAGATGCTCAGCCGCCTTTTCTCTATTCATCAGTAATCCCAGCGCTTCGATCATCCGGTAGGAATCATCTATCTTTTGTACCTCCGAGACAAAAACAGGGGCAACCTTTTCAAGTGCTAGCACAATCTCTTTTGTGTTTTCTTCTTTTTCCGCTAGTATCAGATCAGGTTGTAAATCACGGATGGTTTCCATATTCACTTCTTTTGTACCGCCCACGATCGGGATGCTTTCCACCATCCCTTTAGGAAAGATGCAATATTTTGTTCGGCCAACGATTTCTTTCTCCAGTCCTAGGGCAAATAGTGTCTCAGTTATGGCTGGACAAATAGAGATAATACGCTTCGGCACAGTAGAAAGATTCACTTGCCGCCCAAGATGATCAAGTATGAACTGTCCCATCAAATTCCCCTCCCGTATACTCGTTACTTTTAAGCTAGCTAACTAGTTCATTACTTGTTATTCCATGCCGGAATTTGAAATATCGGCCTCAATCCTGCTCATGAACTCTTCTACTGCACTGTATCCTTGCTGCTTCAAATACCAGTTATTTGCGGCTGCTTCAATTAACCCCGCCACATCACGCCCCGGCTGGAGTTGGATCTCCATGGATGGAATCTTCACACCCATATAGTCTGTGTATTGAAGTTTCTGGTCCAAATCATTATACAAAGCATCTTTTTCCCACTTCGTTAAATTAATATCAAGAGCAATTCGTGATTCATCTTGAAAAGCTTTGCGACCGTACAGACGAACCACATTTAACAGTCCAATACTGCGAAGCGCCAAAAATTCCCTGGTTTTCCCATCATGAGTCCCAAGAATGGTTTGCGCGCTAAGCTTCTTTAGGACAACGATATCATCAGCAATCAGGCGGTGTCCCCGGCGAATTAACGTATGTGCCGTCTCACTTTTCCCTACCCCCGAATTTCCACGAAGTAAGATGCCAATACCGGACACATTGACACAAACTCCATGCACAGCAATTTCCGGAGCTAATTCTTTCACCAAATACGCATCTAATTTGGAGATAAATTCTGAGGTTATCTCCGGTTTGTTTGTTACTAACAAAGGGATTCCCTGTTCTATACAATGGTGGGTTAAATAGGTAAGTCCTTCTTCCCCAGCTGTTACGATAAAACATGGCGGATGATAATGGACGATATTCCCAATTCGTATTCTACGTTCTTCATGACTTAATTTATGTAAGTAGGTAACTTCCTTTTCCCCTAAAATTTGCACCCGTTCTGTTGGAAAGAAATCAAAATGGCCAACAAATTCCAAGCCAGGACGATGTACCCGTGATTGTGTAATCATTTTCTGCAGCTTATTTTCACCTGCCACTACTTTCAATGAAAACTTACGAACTAAGTTTTCAACCGTTATTTTCTTCACCTATTCTCACCGTCCTAATAGCCTTCTTTATATGAATTATACTTAAGAATAATGGAAGTGTCATCCATTTCCAACCATATCCCTAAAAGGGTAGCACTTACCCACATAGATAACGTACACAATTATGAAAAGACGATGCCCATAGATGTCATTAGGAATCGCCTGTCTAAAACCTCATTCACTTATTACCCCTTTAAACAGCTCCCTAAATTGTTCCCTATCTTCCGCTGTAAAAGGTTTTGGCCCTTTAGTCCGCTTTCCGCCCTTTCGCGCCATGGCGCTAAAATAGCGAGTTTGTAATAATTGATCAATATTTTCATTTGTATAGATAAACCCTTTATGGTGGAGGACGATACATCCTTTTGCTAAACCTAGCGATGCAAGACCATAATCTTGCGTAACCATTATGTCCCCCTTTTCCACTAACCTCATAATCCGGTAATCGGCAGCATCTGCTCCATCATCAACATAAATGGTTTCCACTCCTGCTGGCTGTTCCGCACTAGAAAAATGGGAAAAGCTCGTAACAAGGATGACAGGAATGTCCGCTTTCGTCCCTTCAAAAATAACAATATCTTTAACTGGACATGCATCCGCATCAACATAAATTTTCATCTTTATCTCCCTTGTACATGGTCTGTCCCTAACACTTTTTGAATAGGGTTATTGGTAATTATTTTAAGTATAGCAGAAACTTCCTTACTAAAAAAAAACAGGATAGCCCTTTGTCAGACTATCCAGAATTATATTCATCATTATCTTATCATCACTTCTGCCTTTGCTTTAGCAATTTCGGCTGCTACATCGACAATCATATCCTCTTGACCACCGACAACCTTACGTTTTCCTAATTCTACTAAAATATCACGTGAATCGATTCCGAACTTGGCCGCGGCTCTTTTAGCATGAAGGGCAAAGCTTGAATAGACACCGGCATAACCGAGAACAAGGCTATCCTTGGTAATCTCTTGCGGCGTTTTCAGGATCGGTGCCACCACAGCTTCCGCTAAGTCCATCATTTTGTAAACATCTATGCCTGTCTGGATCCCCATTCGGTCCAGCACCGCTGTAAGCACTTCTGTTTGCGTATTACCCGCTCCTGCACCTAAACAGCGGACACTCCCGTCAATTCGTGTCGCCCCTTCTTCCATCGCGACTAAGGAATTGGCCATGGCAAGGGACAGGTTGTTGTGGCCATGGAATCCAATATTTACTCCAACATGCTGTTTCAGGGCACGGATCCTCGTGCGGACCTGGTCTGGGAGTAAGGCACCCGCTGAATCCACCACATACACCGTATCAGCCCCATAGCTTTCCATTAATTTTGCTTGCTCGACTAATTTGCCCACCTCTGCCATGTGGGACATCATCAAAAATCCGACCGTTTCCATCCCTAGATCTTTTGCCGCTTGGATATGCTGCGGGGCAACGTCTGCTTCCGTCACATGTGTAGCAATACGCGCCATTTTAGCCCCTAATTTCGCTGCTTCTTTTAATTCCTTCACTGTGCCAATTCCAGGAATCAAGAGAACGGCTATTTTTGCCTGATCCACCACAGAAACAGCTGCTTCGATCAATTCCATTTCATTAGTCCTGGAAATCCCATATTGTAGAGACGAACCAGATAAACCGTCTCCATGTGATACCTCAATATAAGGAACCCCCGCATCATTTAAAGCCTTTGCTACTTTCAGAACTTGATCTACTGTAAATTGGTGGGCAATCGCATGGCTTCCATCACGCAATGCTACCTCTGTGATAAAAATATCCCGGGCATTTGTCATTTTGTCAAAATCTCCTTTCTATTAAACTAGTTGTTTTGCTAATTGATTTTTGGCAAACTCTTCTGCTACTTTGACTCCTGCTGCCGTCATAATATCAAGGTTACCGGAGTATTTCGGCAGGTAGTCGCCAGCACCTTCTACTTCGATAAAAATGGTTACCTGATTCCCTTCAAAAATGGGTTCTGTCCGCAGACGGTACCCAGGCACATATGATTGAACAACTTGTTCCATTTCTTTAATAGATTGAGTGATCTTTGCTTCGTCCATCGTTCCTTTTTCAACGAGGGCATACACGGTATCCCGCATCAAAATAGGTGGTTCCGCTGGGTTTAAAATAATAATGGCCTTTCCTTTCTTTGCTCCCCCAACCTCCTCAATTCCCCGAGAAGTGGTTTCAGTAAACTCATCTATATTTGCTCGTGTACCAGGACCGGCACTAAGACTGGAAATTGTCGCCACTATTTCTGCATACTCTACCCTACTTACACGATTTACTGCGTGGACCATTGGAATCGTCGCCTGACCGCCGCAGGTAATCAGGTTGATATTCTCCTCCTCCATATTTGAGCCTATATTAACTGCTGGAACAACAAAAGGACCGCGAGCTGCCGGAGTCATATCAATCGCTTTTTTTCCGGCTTCTTTTAACATTTTGGCGTGTCTTACGTGTGCCTTTGCTGAAGTAGCATCAAACACAATATCTGCTAATGCAGAATGGTCTTCAAGGAATCCCTGCAGGCCTGTGTCAACCGCTAAATAGCCTAATTCTTTGGCGCGACGCAATCCATCCGACTCCGAATCAATCCCAATCACTGCAGTTAGCTCTAAAACCTCTGAACGACCAAGCTTAATCATCAGATCTGTTCCAATATTTCCAGAACCTAAAATTGCCACTTTCACTTTAGACAAAACCATTCTCCTCCTTCAAACCTGTTTATTTATTTGTTAGTCCAAACCTACATATGTGTTGGTTTAGCTTCGTAGCCCATACTAGCTGAAATCCTCAATGCAGCTTGTTTAATCCCCTTAATGACTTCCCCAAGCCTCTCATTGTTCATCCTTACTTTAGGTGCTGCACAGCTAATCGCACCTAACACCTTTCCATGATGATCGAATATTGGGGCCGCCACACATTTGAGTCCCAATTCGATTTCTTCATCATCGATTGAATAGCCCTTTTCTCGTATCTGGTGTAAGTGTCTTTTTAACTCTTCTTTATCGGTGATCGTATATTCCGTAAACGGTTCCATTTCGCTATTTGATAAGAGTCGATTGATCTCTTTTTCGCTTTGATAGGCAAGAATCGCCTTTCCTACCCCTGTGCAATGGATGGGTGCCCTCTTGCCAATTTGGGAGTATATCCTTAATTGCCTAGGACCGTCCAATTTTTCAATGTAAATAACTTCTTCACGTTCGAAAACAACTAAGTGAACCGTTTCCTCTAGCTCCTCAACGAGTTCTTTTATGATCGGGCGAGCGATTTTCCCAAGGTCAAATTGCTGACTAACCCTATTTCCTAATTCAAACAGCTTCATGCCCAGCTTGTATTTTGAATCATCCCGGTTTTGCTGAAGATAACCTCTAACCTCAAGGGTCTTAATGATTCCGTGAACGGTACTTTTCGATAAACCCATTTTTTCACTTATTTCTTTCACACTTAGTTCCTGATCCGAGGTCAAAAACAATTCAAGCACACCCGCAGCTCTTTCAATCGATTGAATAAGTCGTTCAGCCATGACTTCCCCTCCGTGCTCGTTATTCGACATTACCGAATCGCATTCGTAAATATCATCATTCATAACCCTATAGTAACGAAGACTTTTCCTATTTGTCAATAAAATTCTGAATTTTATATCTATTAAAGATACTAAGCAGAGTCTGTCCCCACATGATGGTACTAATTTACTACACGGCAGGTCTGGCACTTATTTTTACCAGGTAGCATAAGTAGAAAAATAAACACATATATTTATATAACATTTTCATTAGAAAGGGGATCATAGACATGGATACGTGCATTTCTTGTGGAAAGGAATTATCCATTATGGAGCGGAATAGAACGGAATGCTGGGAGTGCAGAGATACGACGGTAGAAGCCTATACGGAGGAGGATTAAATTTATCCGATCGATAAGATTTCCTTTATCCTTCAAAAAAAAGATTCCTAACCCCCAGCTTTTTTCGCACCGGGAGGCAGGCCATCCTATTTCTTAAAGGACTCTTCTTGGACGTTCTAGTTGAGGAAATGAGAATACCGTTGGATCAGTGTTTTGACTAAAGGACTTGTGTTCTCCGGTAACTCTAGCCTATCAAAGAAACCTGCATCAATTGATTCTTTCCCATCAATTTTAATGATGTTATTTTTCATGTCCTTAGAGGTATAAGCAATGGTAACAGGATAAAACTCATCACCGTTTGCTAATTTTCTAAAATACTGCTTACCTGAAAATACATCCACTAACTGAAGCTGGCCAATTTCAATCCCTGTTTCTTCAAAGACTTCCCTTCTTGCAGCGTCCTCAGCAGATTCGGCTAATTCCATCAGGCCCCCCGGCAGTCCCCAGATGCCTTCAGGGCGTTTTTGTAAAAGAATTTTCCCTTTTGCATCAAGGACTGCCACGACTGCACCGACTAAAATGATCGGCCGATTTCCAATTATTTCTCTTAACTCTTCAATGTAACCCATTTTCATCCCCCCATATTAAGAATACTAATTAGAAACAGAATATCATAAAAAAAAGCGAACAATGCTAATCACTGTTCGCCTTTTGCCTATTAAATGGATGATCACGATCATACATTATCCTGGAAATAGGTCGGAAGAAAGATATCGCTCTCCTGTATCAGGGGCCAAACACAGTACCCTTGCTGAAGCTGGAAGTCCCTTCGCAATCTCAACTGCAAAATGGGCAGTCGATGCACCTGATGCACCAACGAAGATACCTTCTTCTGCCGCAAGTCGGCGAGCCATTGCTTCTGCATCCTCATCTTTAATGAGCAGGATGTCATCAAATATTTCACGGTTTAAGATTTTCGGGATAAACCCTGGACCTGTTCCGGGGATTTTATGCGGCCCAGGATTACCACCTGATAGGACCGGTGATCCAAATGGCTCGACCACATATATTTTTAAATTGGGAATCGATTTCTTCAATTCTTCTCCTACACCGGTAACGGTACCGCCCGTTCCAGCCGTGACCACTAAGGCGTCCAGCCTTCCTTCAAAAGCTTCTAAAATCTCGACAGCAGTCGTTTCACGATGAGCATCGGCATTTGCTGGATTCTCAAACTGCATGGGAATAAAACTGTCAGGAAGCTCGCGTGCCAAACGACCAGCCTCATCAATCGCCCCTTGCATACGCAATTTTCCAGGAGTTAAATAAACTTCTGCTCCATACGCTTTTAAGATTTTCACTCGCTCCTGGGTAGCATTATCAGGCATGGTGATAATACAGCGATAACCTTTCACGGCCGCTACCATAGCAATGCCAATTCCCGTATTTCCGGATGTCGGTTCAATGATCGTGCTTTTTCCAGGGATTAGCTTTCCTGTTTCCTCGGCCCGCTCAATCATTTTCTGCGCGGCACGGTCCTTTACACTTCCCCCTGGGTTAAAGGATTCAAGTTTTACAAATACTTCAGCACCGGATGGTTCCGGTATTTTATTAAGTTTGACAGTTGGCGTATTCCCTATTAAATCAAGAATGGAACGATAGAGTTTCATTTTCTTCACCTTTCAAGATCATTTTGATAAAAACAGAAGCAGGGATGCTGACCAAAACGTCCTCAGTATCCCTTTGCTCCTTATAAGTTAATAAATTGCGTATCAATTAATGTTTTAAACTCTGGCAGCTCTTTTAAAAATTTTAGGTAAACAGAAGAATTGGCAAATTGTTCAATCACATCTTTATTAACATCTTTAGTAAAGTGAATGTGGGTCCAAGCCGTATCCACTACGTCTTGATCAAGTCCTTGCTTCGTGATTTCTTTGATGCTTTGGACGGTAATTTCCTTTGCTTCATCAGGGTTTTTATTGATAAAGTTGATCGCTTCGTTTTGTGCCTTCACAATTTTAGCAATCACTCCCTTATCGGCTTTAATTTTCTTGCCACTAGCAACTAAAATCGTATTCGGTAATGTATTCCCGTAAGAAATTTGGGAGCTATCGACAATAATTTTCGCGCCTGCCTCTTTTACTAATTGAGTTGCCCACGGCTCAGGTACTGCAGCTAAATCGACCTTACCTGATTCAAACATACTGGCATATTGAGCGGGATTTCCGGTTACATGCTTTAATGTCCCCCCAATTCTAGCCGATGAAATACCGTAGTCCTGCAGGAATGTTTCCATTTGGACATCATGTGTGCATCCGATACCAGGTGTGACAAACGTTTTACCCTGGAAATCCTCAACAGAATTGATGCCACTTTTTTCACTTGCAATGATTGCTGTTCCACCTGATGATGCCCCCGCAATAATTTTAACATCTGCACCGTTTGTAAAGTTATTCATAACCGGTCCGGGACCTACCAAACCAGCATCAATATCACCTGTTTTTAATGCTGTCATAAAGGCACCGCCATCAGGAAATGTTTTGTACTCCACTTTCACGTTTTTACCTAATTCTTTTTCATAATACCCTTTTTCTCTTGCGATCATAGCAGGTGCATGATCAATATTTGGAAAATAGCCAATCACGACCTTTTCGGAACCAGCACTGCCACTCGTTTCGTTTGAACCACAGCCAGCTAATATTCCCATACTAAGTAATATTGACATTCCAATGATTTTTGACTTTTTATTCATCTACTTTCTCCCCCTTATTTACTCGTTTCTAATCCCCAACGGCGAATGACATTCTGTTCGACTCGTTGGAAGAACGTAAGATCTACAATCGTACCAATGACACCAATAATGATCATAATACCGATGACCATACTCATATTTCCGAAATCGGATGCGTACTTGAGTGTGTAACCCAACCCAGGTCCAGTACTCAAAATCTCTCCTGCCATCAGCGCACGCCAAGCGAAGGCCCAGCCAAGTCTAATTCCAGTAACGGCATATGGAACGGAAGCAGGAAGTATCACCTTTGCAAACAGATCAATTCCTCCCGACCCCATCGTTTGGGCTGCCCTAATATAAAGAGGCGGAACATTCTTAATTCCAATCCTCATATTAATGGTAATAACAAGTGTTGCCCCGAGAATCACGATAAAGATAACAGAGCTTTCATTTAGGCCAAACCACATAATGGCGATTGGCAGCCAGACAATACTTGGGACACTCTGCAGTGCTAGAATCAAGGTGCCTAATGTTTCATCAGCGGTTTTATTTTTTGCTAACAGAATACCTAAACAGAAGCCAATGATAATGGAAATAAATAAACCAATGGCTAATCTTCTAAAACTTGCAAGAATATCGTATATGAGGGTTTTATCTTCAAAACCTGTTCCTAGAGCTTTCACAACGTCAGTCGGAGCAGGCATAAGGGCCGGAGAAACATTCAATATCTTCACAGCAGCCTGCCAAATGACGAGTAAAAGCGCAAAAAATATAATTCGTTTAATTGTTCGCTGCATATGACAGTTCCTCTTTTATCACTTTATCAATCTCTAATTTTAATAGGCTATTGATTTTCTCTTCTACTTTAGCCACTGCTTGCGGATGCGCATTCCGCGGTCTCGGAATTTTCACGTGAATATCCTCAAGAACCACACCTGGCCTTGTTCCCATAACAATGATCCTGTCTGATAGTTTAATTGACTCGCTAATACTATGGGTGACAAAAAGAATCGTCTTTTTGGTTTCAAACCAGATTTTCTCTAATTCATGATGAAGTCTTGCCCGTGTCTGTTCATCTAGAGCACCAAAAGGTTCATCCATGAGTAATACCTTGGGATTCATTGAAAGTGCCCTGGCAATGGAGACCCTCTGCTGCATTCCGCCTGAAAGCTCATGTGGGGAATGTTTGGTATAGTTGCTTAGCTGAACCATTTGTAAATACTGATGGGCAACTTCCCTTGCTTCCTTTTTCTTCATTTCCTTGCGAAGCGGGAACATCACATTTTCCTCCACCGTCATCCAAGGAAATAGGGCAGCCTCTTGAAAAACCATCCCCCTGTCTTTCCCCGGCTTTTTGATGGAATCCCCTTTGAGCAAGATCTCACCGCTCGTTGGCTTTGTTAAACCGGCAACAATCGAGAGTAAGGTAGATTTCCCACAACCCGAAGGTCCAAGAATTGAGACAAACTCTCCTTCTTTAATATCGAGATTTATATTGGTAAGAACGTCACTAGTAACCTTTTGATTGGTAAACTGTTTGTTAATATTATTTATTTGGAGAAACAAATCGCCACCCACTTTACCCATAATTCATATTAATTTAATCGGATTAATGATAATAATTATATAATTTCCTGAACCAATGTCAAGGAATTTTCAGAAATCTTTACTAATACATACAAAAAAGGGTTTAATAAAAATTGGTTTGGTATAATCATACTAACTTACATTAGGAACAAAGGATGGGGAACATGAATAAAAAAGAAATTGAATATAAAATCCGCGAATTAAAATTTGAATATGTCAGACTGCAGAATGACTTAGAAAAGTTGGAAAACGTCAAAGGGATTCTTTCTCCTTTAGAAAAACAATTAGCTGACATCGAGGCTGAACTCCATTCACTTAACGAAGCATTGCGAAGAGGAGATTTTTAGACCAGATCATTACCGTATTGGGGATCATTGGACTACGGAAAGAAAAGGAAAGGAGACCTATTAAAATGGCATCATCCGAAAGAACTTTAAGGACTTGCAATTTATACTTAGATAATTACATTTCATGATTCATTTAAGCGACTTACCTCCTCAATGGGCGAATTATGACATCCAATGGGCGAATTTCGATGTTTAATGAGCGAATTTTACCATTCAATGAGCGAAAACAATCTTTTATAACAAAATAACGCACTATAATTAACAGGTTCCGCTTCCTTCCTGTCGCAAACATAAAAATGGAAGTTGAAATGAATGCCAATTTACTTATGGAATTGACACTCATTTTTTTATTGGTGTAAAGCCCTTTTGTACTATTTATAGATGCTAGTATTAAATACTTCAAACCATAAATAAATTAGAACCTACTTCCAGAAGCTATCCCCTTCGGTACTATATGTTCAATTTCTGTCAGGTCTCCTCTGAAAGGGAAACTTTTAGTGCACCCAGGTTTTCTTTGACACGATCTCAATATTTGGTTCCTGGAATGGGAACGATTTGGTCTCCTTGGGCTAACACCCATGACAGTGCGAGTTGGGCAGGGGTACAGCTTTTTCGCATAGCCATTTTTTCAATGAGTGATACAACCTCTAGATAAATGTCGAACAAAATCAAATCCATAAATTCCGTATTCATTCTGCTACCCATGTTGATGGAAACGAAGATCTTCATTGGTGTATGTATGTTCCTGTCTCTTAAATCAACGATCTCAGTAAATCTAAGTGTTGCCTCTTGTAACGGTGTACTATGGAAAATATAGACTGTCATCATTCCGGTATTAATAGAGCAATGAAAAAGCCTAGTTTCTTCACATTAAATTGAGAAATTAGGCTTTTTACTATTGAAATTTCCTTAACATTGTAAATCCGCATTTTCCTGACGCTACCCCGAGAAGCATACGTTTTTTTGAATAAGACCCAATTTTAGTTATACCATAAGTGAAATTGACTATTCATTTTAAAAATGATAAATTCTAAGTAGTCATTTAGTAATTTACTAAATGACTAAATCATCAATTTTGACAAGGAGTAACTAATGAAAATCCCAACTACTTTAAAACATAAACCCGTTATTGTTTCCGATAATTATGAAAATGTTGATGGCAGAAATGCTTATCATACAGATGCCAAAGGACTTTCATTAGGACTGGCTCAGTGGAATGACCGTGGAAAGGTAGATATTTCAGCAAAAGTATGGAGACATACAGGAGAAAAATGGTCTAGACAGTCTGAGGAATTGCCCCTACACCGTGTCATTGATCTTGCCATTCTCGTTTGCAGAACACAACAGCATTTTCGCGAGGCCTATCGGTATGAAAAATTATATGATACCGAAAACCCTGTTATCGATCGGGTCGGTATACAAGGTGATGCCATGACGGTCGCCGTATGTACGGACAATGAAAAAATTGATGAGGATATAAAATTATTCAACCAGGCTCTCAGTGATGATGATGAACTACTGGGCGAGCGATTGCGTGTCTTAGCAAAAATTTTAAAAGACATGGGGTATTAACTATCCTTTATTGAACTTGAGGGGAGAGGTATCATGGATCAGAACAGGCGTAAGGAACTAAAAGAGGAATACAAACAGGTGAAAACCTACATGGGCGTGTACCAAATCACAAACAAAACCAACGGGAAAATTTACATTGATAGCTGCCCTAACTTAAAAAATAAGTGGCTTACTTTACAGGCGCAGCTCGAAATGGGCATGTTCGCCAATTTTCAGGTCCAAAAGGATTGGAAGGATCTTGGCAAGGATGCATTTGATTTCGAGGTGCTAGAAAAGAAAGATGCAAGCGAAGTTATCGATCCACGTTGGGAAGTTAAACAACTAAAAAAGCCGTGGCTGGAGAAATTGCAGCCATTTGGGGATCGAGGATATAACAAGCCATCAAAGGATTGAATACCTTTATTTTACGGCGAACGGTGTTAGTCACTGTTCGCCGTTTTCAATCTAGCTTATATTATTGAATTGGTCTTCAAAATACTCTACACGATTCCGTCCCCGGGATTTAGATTTGTAAAGGGCATGATCTGCGTTCTCGAGTAACTGTTCCACTTCTGCTTCATTGTGAACATACCCTGAGGCAATGCCGATACTCACAGTAATTTGGTTGGAAACCGGAGAATATTCGTGAGGGACCTGCCTTTCCCAAACAGTCGCCCTAATAGCTTCTGCCACCTGATACATTTCTGGATCATCCAGATCAAATGCAGCAATCACAAATTCCTCCCCGCCAAAACGAGCAGTAAAACTAGTAGTGGTGTCGATACAGGTTTGGATTGTTTGAGCAACGATTGTGATTACTTTATCACCTTCAAGATGTCCATAGTTATCATTGAATAATTTAAAGGCATCAATATCCAGCATCATCAAGGATAGATTTTGCTTTGTATTGGAGTGGTCCAGTCTTTCTCGAATAAATTGCTGAAACCCTCTCCGATTTGGAATTTTCGTTAATTCATCAATGATTGTCAATTGCCTAAGTTGGTGATTCACTTTTGCCAATTCCTTATTCATTTTTTCATTTTCTGCTATTTTTGCCGCAAGATTATTATTCGTCTCTGTTAATAGCAATTTATGATAAAAAGTGGTTGAAACACTGATATATAACATTCTTGAAGCCAACCAACAAAAAAATAAAAAGACAGTGAGATTAATATAGTGCCCCATGACAATCACATTTGAAGGTTGAAAAATAGGTAAACCGATAAATATCACAGCGATTGGTAATACATACAAAAACAAAATGGTTCGATTGGAGGCGTGAAATAGAATCGATACACACATCAAGTTAACCGCAAAAGCCATCACATGCCCATAATCTCTTTGATCAACAAGTGTGACAACCGCTCCCCAAACCAAAAAGAAATTCACAAATCCTAAAAGTCCGAAACGAAATCTTTCATACTGCCTCTTTGTACACTCTGGCCTTTTTTCAAACCAACGCATATAGAGGAGCATTGTTATACTCATAATGAGCAAAATGAAATATAAAACTAAATAGGTATTGATCCTAAAGTGACCGTTATCCACTACCGATGAAGATACATTCATCATAATCAAAATAACTTCAAATAGAATAACAATTTTCGCAAAAAGCTTACAGCGTTGAAGATTTTCATTAAATAAATGGTTTTCCAGTAATTTTTGTTTTTCAAGAGAAACTGGGGGGATACTAAAGGGAAAATTCATTCTCATTCTCATCATAATCCTCATGTTTGCATGTTTATTTTTCATTATACAAGATGAAATGCAAGGGGAACCAGTTTTTCGATTTGTTTCGTTCCTCGCGTTTTTTCTTTATTTATTTGTTCACACTTTACCATCAAAATGCTATTGATGTTCATCTGAAAAATAATTAAAATTATTTATTGTGCATATAAATCTTTTTTATGAGGAGTTGAGAATTTCGTTGAATTTATATCGGAAAATCTTTAAAGAATATTGGAATCCCTACATAGCCGTTGGTATTGCCGGTTTGGTTAGTGCTTTGTATTTCGGGATTACCGGGACTGTCTGGGCCGTAACAGGGGAATTCACTAGATTAGGCGCCCATATTTTGGGCTGGTTTGGTATAGATGTATCAGATTGGGCCTATTTTCAATTAGTTGGCTTCCAAGGGACCCCACTAAGCCGTACAGACGGATGGATTGTCATTGGAATGCTCATTGGTGCACTTATTACCATTTTACTCAGCAACAGCTTTAAAATCCGCGTTCCGAAGCAAAAGCGCCGCTTAGTTCAAGGGTTTATTGGCGGTATTATCGCAGGGTTTGGAGCACGCCTAGCACTTGGTTGTAACTTAGCCGCCTTTTTCACTGGTGTTCCCCAGTTTTCTTTCCATTCATGGATATTTATGCTTGCAACAGCAATCGGGACCTACTTTGGTGTGAAGGTAGTAAATACGAAATGGTGGCGCGGAAAGCCCAACATACGAATGGGTGCAATTAACCCCATTGCGGCAGCGAAAACTCAAAAGTCAAACATTCAACCGAAGTTAGGACTACTTCTATTTATTCTCTATTGCGGTGTGATCGTTTACTTTTTCGTTGTCGGTAAAAATCTATTAGCTGTCGCTTCGATTGCGGGTGCACTATTTGGCATTCTAATAGAGCGCGGACAGATTTGTTTCACCTCAGCCTTCCGCGATTTATGGATTAGCGGACGTGCGGTTATGTCGAAAGCAATCGCAGTTGGTATGATGATTAGTGTAGTCATTACCTTTTTCTATATTCAAAACGGTTCCGTTGCCCTTATTAAAGTGGCTGCCCCAAGCACTGTTATTGGCGGACTACTATTCGGCTTCGGCATTGTTCTCGCTGGCGGCTGTGAAACAGGTATGATGTACCGGGCGATGGAAGGTCAGTTGTTATTCTGGGTAGTAGGAGCAGGAAATATCATTGGCGCCACTATTTTAGCATACGGCTGGGACCACCTCGGAATCTATAATGCCCTTACGGCCAATTGGACTAAGGTAAATTTAATCGAATTATGGGGACCTGCCGGAGCCTTAATTGGTACACTTACGATGCTGGCTGTCTGGTTTATCCTTTCAAACTGGTGGGAAAAACGATTCCGCTATGGAACTGGGATTAAGCAGCAAAAAGCAGCAAAGGTTACTCATCAAACAAAGGAGGCATAAAAATTGTCACAAGTAATGGACGTTAATTACACTTTAGATATTCGCGGTGAGCCATGACCATATCCTGTCATTTATGCGCTGGATGCGCTAAAAAATATGAAGGTTGGGGAAACTTTGCTAGTCATCGCCGATTGTCCACAATCATTTAGAAGTGTCCCAGAAGAAGTAGTCAAGCATGGTTACCAGCTTATCGCTGAACCGACAAAGGTCAACCAGGATATCTACTTCTATATTAAAGTAACAAAGTAATCAAAACTGTGCCTGCTTCCCATCAACGCCTACCACAAAGTGGGAGCAGGCATTAAAAAGCTTAGGATTCAAATCCTAAGCTCATTCAAAGCATTGTTTAATGATACTCTCAATTTGATCCGCTGTTATTCCATCGACTGCCTGGGCTTCCAATTGTTCAAACTTTTCAAGAGCTTCAGCAAGATGATCTCTTTCTTCTTCCTTCATATTATCACCCATTTTAGATATTTTGTTATTTTGTGACAATCATACTCTTCCCTATCTTTCAACAAAATATTTAGTAAATGGTTCTTGCTCCCCTAAAATTTCAATTATTAATGGTTTATTCATAATTTGTTCATCTTTAGGGGTTAAGATAGATTTATGAAACGGACATGAACTTTTCATAGCCTTTCAACCCCCTTTTAATATATACTTTTTAATCCGGCATATGGCCGGGTTTTTTTTTGCCCTCATACTCCACACAAAAGCCGAACAAAATATTAAATTTCATGCTATTACAAATAGTGACAAATTCCACACCAACCAATCTAGTAGTATAATAGTAATAATTTAAGAGTAAGGTAAATCAATCAAAAGTCATTGACGAAAATCCACCAGTTTAAAGTTGGAAAGATGGATAACTGAGTTACCAGGTAGCGGAGGGAATGTTTATGAGTACGGTAAACGAAACTGTTGTAGAAATGGATACTAGGCGGGCTAACCGATTTAAACGGCTTGGAAACCGTAATATGATTATCATTGGAAGTATCATTATTATTGCACTTATCTTTGCAGGTTTTTCCTATTATCAGCTAACCCGTTTCAATTCGCAGATTACGATTAATGATACAAAAGTCGGCGGGCTAACGGCTGATCAAGTGATCCATAAATTAAAAACAGCAAAATTACAAAACAGAGTATATATTGGAAGTCAGCAAATTTTAGATGAAAAAGATACACAGATGCTTTTTACGGATAATGACTTGCCTGAAGTGAAAAAATTATTGAAAAGCCAGTGGACCCTTTTTCCTTCCTCAAAGGCAAAAGATTATTCGTTGTTACCCAAAAATGCAGATCAGTTTCGAAGTGAAACGATGAAAAAGCAAGTAGAAGAAAAGCTGATTACCATGAATCAAAGCTTAAAGGTCCCCGTAGATGCAGCGGCGAAATTGGAACAGGGCAAAATTGTCATCTCCGATGGTGTGAATGGTGAACAGTATGATATTGCTGCTCTATTAAAGGAGTATACAAAACAGAAATACACGAGTGATATCCATTTAAAACCGGTATTTTTACAGCCCATTGCAGCGGACAGCCCGATTATCAAGGAAGAGGAGAAAATGCTGCAGGACCTACTCGGCCGTAAAGTTGATTACAAGGTGCAAGACAAAGTGCATACGTTAAACGCCAGTGAATTAATTAAAAACGCCTCGGTGTCAAAAGATAAACAGATTTCCATCACCCTAACTGACATTAAGAGCAAAATAGATGAAATTAATCATTCTCAATCCACCCTAAATAAAGATTTCTCTTTTACCACCCATTCGGGTTCTGTCATTTCGGTAAAGGGTCAAGGCTATGGCTGGGCATTAGATAGTGAGAAAGAAACAGCACGGATTCAGGAAGCTTTTGAAAAAGGAGAGCAAGCGATTCCCGCTTCAAATATTTACGGTAAAGGCTGGAGCAATGAAGGGATCGGCTATGAAACTACTGCGAATAATGGCATTGGCGACACATATGCTGAAGTGTCGATTGCGGAACAGCGGATCTGGATTTATAAAAACGGACAATTAGTCCTCACAACCAATGTGGTGACAGGTAAGCACAGCACCCGTGAAGATACTTCACCTGGCGTATGGTATATCCTTTATAAACGACCACAGTATACACTTAGGGGAAGCGCAGTAGGTAAAGCCGATTATGCCGTTAAGGTTAATTATTGGGCTCCGTTCACAAACAGCGGTCAAGGGTTCCACGATGCCAGCTGGCGGTCAAACTGGGGAAGTAACGCCTATCTTACGGCGGGTTCAGGCGGCTGTGTCAACACGCCTCCAAGTGTAATGAAAGCCGTGTATGATAATCTCAGTACATACGAGCCGGTTGTCATTTATTAAGAAAGACGGGTCTTGCACATCCTGCCAAGGATGGACAAAACCCGTCTCTTTTTGTTTAAAAGGAAAATGAATCGGGGACAATTAACTCCAGTTTTCCTTCATGGTGAGTGATTTCAACCACCTTATCTGCGAACAAATAAGGAGTATCGAAGCGATCCTGCTTTTTGATATCTAAATAGTGGTTATTGGCAGTCAGGACTGGGAATACAGCGTTAGTTTTCTTAAAAAGATTTTGAGTAACCTCTATTTCGGCCATAAGTATCATCTGTTTACTAGAAATGGCAAAAAAGAGCTTTCCAATTTCCCTGTCACCATCAATAATGGGGATCTGCTGGAGGATGGAAATAAGACATGTGATTAGATCATTCATTTTTTCGTTTGTCAGACCGGTTAACTGCCAGTCCTCCAAAGCTTTGTTTATGCCGTTTTTCATTTCCTTAAATGAAAATACATCTTCAATCCGAAGGGCTGAGTTTGTCTTTCCGAGGTTTGAAAACTTTTTCCTCGTCTCAAAAAGATGGTCCTTGATATACCCTTGATACCGTTCCCGCTGCGCAACAAAATCTGCCAGCTCATTGATGCAGTGAATCTCTTTATTCCGATGACGGATTAATGGCAAAAAGGCATAGATATCCTTCTCATCAAACGTATTATTCATTAACTTATGATAGTAATAATTTACTAATGATTTCTCTTTTGTATCCATTTGTTTGCTCCTAGAAGTAATAGATTTCCTATTGATCATTTTTCCCCTGCTGTGCCGATAATTCCTTTATCTTCACAATCCAATCCTTGAAACTTCCAAATTCACTTGAATCAAATCCGAAGAGCGATTTTATTTTTTGAACAGATTCGCTTTCTTGTACAGCAAAAACCCCATCCGAATAGATTAGTTGAAAGAGTTCAGCTAAGACAATATTTTTGGATCGTTCCGTTTTAAATATCTTAAGAATATCTTCCATGGCAAGATTCTTTATTTTATAATTCTCAAGGTCCATTTCCTTTTTATATTTGGTAAGAAAGGAATTTTCATATACAGATAGGTTCCCATCAACTTTGGCTATCAATGCAGCCAACTCAAGAAACGCTTCTCTTTCCTCTTGGTAAAGTTCTGCTAGGAACATTACACACTCTCCTTTTAATCATGTTCTATTTATACGGATAAAGACAGAATTAGTTTCAATGCTAGTTGAGCGAGAGCTGTTTTTGAAAAATGCTTCATAAGCCACCAGGGAAATTAAATTGGCTCGACGTGTACATGAACATCGTAGACTCCGTAATCTTTCATCATGACTTTCTCCACATGTGTCGCGATATCATGGGCGGCACGAATATCTATGGTCGATTGAACAAGGATCACAACATCAATGACCTCGTTACTACCATAGTTTCTTCCTTTAATATCTTTTATTCCTTTCACACCATCTACTTTTGTAATGACTTCTTGATAAAGATGAATTTTATCTTCATCGAATCCGTCCGAAAGATCATGAGACGTGTCCTTAAAGATATCCCAAGCTGTTTTACAAATTATTACTCCTACAAGCATAGCTGTAACAGTGTCCATCCAAGGCATATTTAATTGGGCACCAAATATACCAGTGGCTGTTCCTATACTAACCCATGCGTCAGATATATTGTCTTTAGCGGCAGCTAGCACGGATTTACTCTTAATTTTGGCAGCCAGTTTTTTATTATAGCGATAAACAAAATACATGACGATGGCTGAAAAAAGCCCTGTATAGGCAGCCAGCATGTCCGGGGACTCTTTTCCGCCGTGGAATATAGAGGTAAAGCCATCCTCAAATACCTGTATACCGACGGCCAACATAATAAAAGAGGCGATCATGGAGGCAATCGTTTCACTTTTCCAATGACCATATCCATGATCACCATCGGGGGGTCTTCGGGAAAGCTTAAGTCCAACAAATACCGCAAAAGAAGCAATGATGTCGGTTGTATTGTTTAATCCATCTGCTTTTAATGCAGCAGAATCACTTATATACCCAATCGCTAGTTTAATAATGGAAAGACATATGTAGGCAAGCATACTTATGATTGCGCCACGTTCACCAAGCTTAAGATTTTGATATTTTTCAGTATCCATCCTTCTTGCCTCCCACCACTGTACATCCCTATGATATCACAAATATGGGTGGGTCTAGCGCAACCTTATTGCATCGTTAAATTTAAGGAAACTAATGGTGCCTGACACCCTTACTACTGCCTATGTGTTACTTTCTGGAATTGGAACTTGAAATTTTTTAATTGTGTGTATATTCTATTTAATAGCAAGGGGGGATGTACTGTGATTAGAAAGCTTACAAAGCAAGATCATGAGCAGGTTCTCGCTTTTTTAAGTGAGGAGCCGTCTATTAATCTATTTATTATTGGCGATTTAGAAGTATTCGGGTACTCTTCTGAATTCCAGGAAATTTGGGCTGAGTTTGATGAGCTGAATAACACAATCAAGGCCGTTCTTCTAAGATTTCATCAATCCTTTATTCCATATGGTAAAGGAGAATTTGATTTGGAGGGCTTTGTTTCAATTATGAAACGGTACAAAAAGCCGGTTTTATTATCGGGAAAGTCTGATATAGTGGAGAAATTCGAAGCCTTCGCTGACCTACAGCTTGGTAAGAAACAGGTAACATTCTTTGCAGAGTGTCTGACGGATGAATTCCTTAGTACCGTGGATCAGTCCACCACGATTAAAAAGGCTACGATCGAGGATGTCGATCAAATCATTGAACTTCGCGAATCGATTGAAGAATTTCCTATTAGAAGTGATGCACGGGATATTTTAGTTCAATCAATGGAATCCCATACAGCAAGAACCTATTTTACTGTTGATCACGATGTCATGACTTCATGTGTTTCAACAACAGCGGAAACTTCCATGTCCGCTATGATCGTCGGTGTCTGCACCCGTAAGGAGTTTCGCCGTCAAGGCTTGGCAACAGCAATCATGCAAAACCTATTTCAGGATGTCCTAGACGAAGGCAAAACTCTCTGCCTCTTTTACGATAACCCTGAAGCAGGCCGCATCTATAAGCGACTTGGTTTTAAGGATATCGGAAGGTGGACCATGTACCGCGGATAAGAAAACACTAGACAGGCACCATAAATGGTGCCTGTCACCCTTTCTACCACCATCGTATTATTAATGGTGCCTGTCACCTTATCCTCTAATAACATGGTAGCAAACAAACAAAATAGCGATGGGTGCTACATAGCGAATGAGGAAGAACCAGGCTTGAAACATGCCAAAGGATACTCCTCCTCCTAATGCTAATTCTTCATATAGTGCAGATTTTTTAATTTTTAGCGGCACAAATATCGAGATCAACAGTGCACCGATCGGCATTAATACGTTACTAACTAGATAATCCGCCGCATCAAAGATCGTCTTGCCAAACACTTGAACATCACTTAAAACACCATAGGATAGTGCGGAAGGGATCCCAAAAATGAAGATGGCTAGCCCCATGATCCACGACCACTTTGCCCTTTTCTTGTTCTCACCCTTTGCGATAACTGAAACAATAATTTCCAGCATGGAAAAGGCTGATGTTAGAGCTGCAAATAAGAATAAAACGAGGAAAGCAACAAAAAAGAACATTCCAAACGGCATTTGATTAAACACATTTGGTAATACGTTAAAAAGTAAAACAGGCCCGGCATCAGGCTTTAATCCAAATGAAAACACGGCTGGGAAAATCGCAAGACCTGATAAAACAATGATAAAAATGTTCATTCCAACAATCGAAAAAGCAGAACGAAAGAGACTCTCCTCCTTCGATAAATAGGAGCTATACGTCACCATCACCGAGACACCGACACTCAAGGCAAAAAAGGATTGGCCTAAGGCAAAAAGGATGGTTTCCGGTGTGATTTGCCCGAAGTCCGGCTTAAATAAAAAGGTAACACCCTCCATCGCACCGTCTAGTGACAAGGAGCGTATAATTAGGACAATAAAAAGGATAAAAAGAACTGGCATCATGATCTGACTCGCTTTTTCAATTCCTTTTTGAACACCTTTTGCCACGACGACAATCGTAAGGAGCATAAAGATCAACTGCACCCCGACGCTAGTTATTGGCTTTGAAATCGTTTCACCGAACAACTGTGCATATCCCGTCTGATCGAGCCCATTCAACTGACCGGAAACAGCTTTCCATATATAACTAATAATCCACCCGCCGATGACACTATAAAATGAAAGCAAAATAAAACAGGTGACAATTCCTAAATACCCAATCCAATGCCACTTGGAATGCGGCGCAAGTTCTTTATACGCTTCTATGGCGTTCCTCTGCGTTTTCCTTCCTACTACGAATTCAGCTATCAGCAAGGGCAAGCCCAAAAATAAAGTAAATAGGATAAAGATAAAAAAGAATGCCCCTCCACCGCTTACTCCGGCAATATAAGGAAACTTCCATATCGCCCCCAGTCCAATGGCGGAACCGCCTGCTGCTAAAATAAACCCAATCTTAGATGACCATTGCTCCGTATTTTTCAACTTATTCCCTCTTTCCTAACATTCTTAAAAAAACAAAAAAGCCGTCCTACGTCTAAACGTAGGGACGACTATATCGCGGTACCACCCTAATTGAGAATCGGCTGCCCCATTCTCCACTTTGCTGTCCGTATCGAGGACAAACCGTCTTTCCCTTCCACTGGTCGAAAAAGATACTCCAGGCATGAATTTCATCTTTCTATTTGGTACTAGTTTTCACCGGCCACTAGCTCTCTAAAACAGGGATAAAAAGACTACTAAAAACCTATCAACGCATTTTCTTAATAATTTGTAATAATTAGAATAACGTAAATCAGTAAAAATGTATACACATTTTTTCAAGGAGGGTACTCTTCTTTCCGAATCACCTGACAAAATGATTCCGATCTCCCTGCGATTTCCTATCCTTCCTTGAGCCGTTTCTGTGATATAATGATTTCCGGCATAAGTTGAATCGAAACATTAGCTTAATGCGGGTGGGAGAGGGATACACGAAAGTGTGTGATTACAAATATGAGGGGAGTTTTCAAACTTAAACAGCACGGAACAAGCATAAAAAAGGAGGTTATCGCAGGGTTAACATCATTTTTTTCCATTATCTATATTATTGCCGTAAATGCCAATATTCTTCAAGATGCAGGGATACCGCTTGAGGCCGGAATAATCGCAACCGTTCTAGCGTCACTAATTGGCTGTTTGTTGGTTGCGTTTATCGCAAACGCACCTTTAATTCTCGTTCCAGGAATGGGGATTAATGCCTTATTCACCTACACGATTGTCGGTTCGATGGGGCTGAATTATATGGAAGCTTTAGCAGCCGTTATCGTATCAGGGATTCTTTTTGTGATTGTAGCCTTTACAAAATTAGCAGGTATTTTAGCAAATGCGATTCCATCATCATTAAAAGAATCGATTTCAGTCGGAATAGGCTTATTTATTGCCTTCATTGGCCTGCAAAAGAGTGGCATTATTGTCGAGAATCCAACAAACTTTGTAGCGCTTGGAAATTTGTCTTCACCAATTGTTCTGGCGTCGATTATTAATTTAATCCTCACTTTATTCCTATTTTTGAAGAAAGTACCGGGGAATTTCTTAATCAGCATTATAGCCGGTACGATTATATCCTACTTCTTTGGGATTGTTCATTTTTCAGGAATGGATACAAGCTTTATCTCCTTTGCGGACTACAAGGATGTGTTTATGAGTTCTGATTTTGGAAAAATGGCGACTATTCCCTTTTGGGCAGCGGCCTTTTCACTGGTTTTAGTACTCGTTTTTGAAAATATCGGTCTGCTTCATTCCCAAGTGAACGGAATGCTGCAAGCACCTGAAAAAAACGGAAAGTCACTAAAAGCGGTCTCCATTTCCACCATTGTTTGTGGGTTTTTTGGCACAAGTCCAGCTGTTTCAACGGTTGAAACAGCAGCAGGTATTACGGCAGGTGGAAGAACCGGTTTAACTTCTGTGGTAACAGGTATATTGATGCTAGCATCTCTTTTCTTTATGCCTTTTATTAAATTAGTTCCGAATACAGCAATCGCCCCTATTCTCATTATTATTGGTGGGTTAATGCTGACAAATATAACGAATATCGACTTTACGGATTTTACCGAAGCGTTTCCGGCTTTTCTCGTGATTATCATGATTCCATTAACCTATAGCATTGTCGATGGAATAGCCTTCGGATTCATCGCTTACCCGCTAGTCAAGCTATTTACAAATAAACAAAAACAGCTTACCGTTTCCATGTTTATCATATCCATATTATTCTTAACCAACTTCCTGCTGCATTCAGTCGGATAGGTAAAAAAAGGAAAATGGTGTCAGGCACCATTTTCCTTTTTTTGTTATTTTAAATAGGTTTTCAATTTTTCTTTTGTTTCCGGATCTGCAAAGCTTGCTTCTACGCTATTTAGGTAGATTTGTCGGTAATCCTCTCCATCTAGGTGAAATTCCCGGAAGATTATATTGCACTCATTTTCCATCGTTGTATTAGATACCGTCCGGTTATCCGTATTAATGGTTACCTTTATTCCATCCTTGTGGAAATCATTTATCGGATGCTGAGAATAGCGATTGACTGCCTTGGTTTGTACGTTACTTGTTGGGCACATTTCGAGGGTAACATTTTTTTCCTTAACAAGGTTATAAGCCTCTTTACAGTCTTTAATAAAAACACCATGACCAATTCTTTCCGCCCCTAGAAGCTCTACTGCTTCCAAAACATTTTCGCCAATTCCTGTTTCACCCGCATGGATGGTTACTCTGTATCCATACTCTCTTGCTAACGCAATTGGTTCGACAAACCTTCTGCTAAACCCTGCTTCCTCAGATGCACATAAGTCGATGGCAGCCACACCTTTTCCAAGGAATTTCTTCCCCTTCTCGACAACCTCAAAGGCACTCTCTGCCGACATCGTCCTCATACATGACAAAATTACGTTTCCTTTGATCTCATATCGATGTTCAGCATCCTTCATGCCATCTATTACACTTTGAATAATTTCTTCCACATCTAGACCCTTCACGGTGTGCAGCAATGGGGCAAATCTCACTTCCATATATTTCACATTTTCCAGTGCTGCATCCTCAAAAAGCTCGAACGTTATTCGTCTTAGATTCTCCTTTGACTGCATGACCAGATTCGGAATCGTGAATCTTTCTAAATACTCATCTAGCGATTCACATTCTAGCGGTGCAATAAGCTCTTTTTGAAGCACATCCAAATCAAAGGAAGGTAACTTAATTCCCTCTCTCTTCGCAATATCAAGGATTGTATTCGGTCTTAGACTGCCATCTAAATGGCAGTGAAGTTCAATTTTAGGTAATGTAGCTATATTCATGGGTCGTAACCTCCAATTTTATTATTTAAATTATGCAAAAAAAAAATTCCTGATTACGAAGAAAATACAGGAAAGTGTATTTTCTTCGTAATCAGGAATTTAGTGGTTCCTGGTAGAGACCTCCAAACCATATCATTGGAGTTATACGAGAAATTATTTATAAAGGAAGGATAAAAGAAATTGGGTTTATTGTCAAGTAGATTAATTCCAACTGAAAGAAATCCCTGTAACGAAAATCAAGAAAAAGTTCACATAACGGGTGTAAAAAATAACGACTATTACACAAAATACACTCGAGAGGAGTTATGCCATGGAATTTTTTCTACTCGTTCTATTACTACTTGCCATCATCGGCCTATCTAGTTTTATCAATCACTTTTCACCCTATATACCGGTACCGCTCATTCAAATTGCCTTGGGCGTTTTGCTCGTATCACTTCCATTAGGAATTCACATCCCGATGGAGCCTGAACTGTTCTTCGTTCTCTTTATTGCCCCCTTACTTTTTCACGATGGAAAAAATGTTTCGAGGCAGGCATTATGGAAATTACGGAAACCGATTTTATTACTTGCACTCGGTTTAGTATTTGTTACCGTATTCGCCGTTGGTTACTTAATCCACTGGTTAATCCCGTCCATTCCATCACCTGCAGCATTTGCATTGGCTGCCATTCTTTCTCCAACGGATGTTGTTGCAGTTGGTGCCATCTCAAGCAGGGTAAAGATACCAAAAACGATTATGCATGTGCTTGAAGGGGAAGGACTGATGAACGATGCCTCTGGTTTAGTGGCGTTTAAATTTGCTGTAGCCGCAACCGTAACCGGCGCTTTTTCATTAGCAGAAGCAAGCTGGAGCTTTTTAGTCATTTCCATTGGTGGTTTGGCGGGCGGTTCCATTCTCGCTTTCCTTATTATTCGCTTAAAAATTTCCATACGCCGGTTGGGCATGGAGGATGTAACGATTCACATGCTAATCCAGCTCCTTACACCTTTTGTTATTTTTTATATTATCGAGCATTTTCATCTCTCAGGTATTTTATCGGTAGTAGCAGCAGGAATTGTGCATACCATATGCCGGGATCGCGACCAATCGCCCGCGATGCAGCTGCAGGTGGTTTCCCAAAGTACATGGACGGTACTCATCTATATTTTAAATGGCTTAGTTTTTGTATTGTTAGGGTTGCAAATACCCAGCGTTTTAAGTGAAATTATTAAAGACCCGTTGTTTAACAATTGGGTGGTCAGCAAATACATTATGGTTATTACTGCCGCACTTTTACTGCTTCGCTTCCTTTGGGTTTGGACAGCTTTGCAGTGGGGATCGCTATTTAAAAAGCAACCCCAAAGGCCATCGATAAAATATTGTAGTATTATTACTGTATCTGGCGTTAGGGGAGCTGTCACTCTTGCTGGTGCTTTTACCATCCCCTATGTGCTTGCGGATGGTAGTCCATTTCCTGAGCGCTCGTTAATCATCTTCATTGCTGCCGGCGTTATATTGGTTACGCTAATAGCAGCAAGTATTTTCTTGCCAATTCTTGCGAAGACGGAAAAGGAAAATATAGAAGAGTTGAAAGTGGAAATGGAGACGTCGGCTAGGCTTCGAACCATTGATGCCGCCATTCAATCGATTCGCGAAATGATGAATGATGACAACCGCGGGGCCGCCGTAACGGTTATCACTGCCTATAATCAAATCCGAAATCAACTTACAAATGCAAAGGGCGAAAACTCCGAGAAGCTGAAATTAGCAGAAACGGAAATTCGCATGCAGGCCCTTGATGCGGAAGCCTATTACGTTGAACAATTGCATAAATCTGGACGAATTGACCGGGATACTTTGTATGTAACGGAGGAACATATCCAACGAATGAGGCTGGCGGTAACAAATCGAATGCATTATCGAAGATTGTTCTTTTGGTCCCTAATGAAAAGGGGGTTGTACAGGCTTTTACGACTACTTTCTCCTAAAAATACGGAACGGCTTAAAGGTCGTCAGCTAAAGGCAAAAAAGCTGATTCAACTAAAAGTCAACATGGCCAAAGCCGCCATTCAGTATTTAAAGGAACATATGACTCCGGAAAATGAACATATCTATCTGGTTATTCTTGGGGAATATAATGACATGATGATGAAATTTAAGCTTGCGAAAAAAAGCGCGGATCCTCGCCAATACACCGAATGGAAAAGAGAGTTCCGTGCAAAAGCGTTTCAAGCAGAACGGGATGAAATTCAGAATCTGTATGAAGAGGGCGAAATCAACACCGATGTCCTCCGCAAAATTCGTAAACAGATTAATATCAGGGAAGCCTATTGGATGGAAGAAAAGAGCGTCCATACCCATTAAATGCCACCCTCCTGCTCAAGCATGACTGCCTGACCTATATTAAAATAATGAATATTTAAAAAACTCCCTACATTTATCTTGAGTTTTTTCTAAATAAAGCGTACTCTAAAAAATAAACAGAACTTGAGATGAGGTGTGATCATGCAACAGGAAATTGCTTTTTTTCAAAGAGAAGTTTTAAAGGAAAAACCCGATGCGGCTTCACTAGGTTTCGGAAGATATTTTAGCGATTACATGTTTGAGATGGATTATCACGGTGAAATCGGCTGGCATAACCCCCGGATTGTTCCATATGCACCGATAACACTGGATCCTTCCGCGATGGTTTTCCACTATGGACAAGCCATTTTTGAAGGAATGAAGGCATATAAAGGAGCCGACGGTTCGATTCAACTCTTCCGTCCAGAAAAAAACATGAAGCGATTTAATGATTCATGCGACAGGCTATGTATCCCCCAAATCGACGAGGACTTTTTATTACATGCCATTAAACAGTTGATTTTCACAGAAAAGGATTGGGTACCTGAGGGTACGGGGACTTCCCTTTACATTCGCCCGTTTATTTTCTCAACGGAACCCTACCTTGGAGTCCGTCCTGCCGACCAATATAAGCTACTTGTCATCCTTTCGCCGTCTGGGGCCTATTACGGTGACCAATTAAGCCCTGTCAAAATTAAGGTAGAAGAGCAATATGTTCGTGCTGTTATTGGCGGCGTCGGCCATGTGAAGACTGCTGGCAACTATGCCGCCAGTATGAAGGCACAAGAAAAGGCTGATGCGGACGGTTTCGCTCAAATCCTATGGCTCGATGCGAAAGAGAATAAGTATGTCGAAGAAGTCGGCAGTATGAACATTTTCTTCAAAATCAATGGTGAAGTCGTGACACCACGATTAAATGGCAGCATCTTACCAGGTGTAACACGTGATTCAGTAATTGAACTATTAAAATATTGGAATATTCCTGTTCGTGAAGTAAAAATTTCAATTGAAGAGGTATATGCTGCACATGAACGCGGTGAATTGGAAGAAGTCTTCGGTGCAGGTACTGCTGCTGTTATTTCACCCGTTGGCGAGTTATATTGGAATGATCGTTCAATTACCATTAATGATTATAAGATCGGCCAACTTTCACAGCGTATTTATGATGAAATGACCGCCATACAGCTTGGAAAAAAAGAAGATCCATTTCATTGGATTGTTAAAGTGGCACCGGTTGAAGTGTAAAAGAAATCGAATGAAATTCCAAAAGATCCAGTGAGCAGAAACTGGATCTTTTTTATTTCACCATAAAAACCATGGTTTTATTGAAACCTTATTGGGACATAATCGTATATGTACTATATTGAAGTTTAAAAAATAAAATAAACGGGTGATCTTAGTGGGCTCTACCATTTTACAATTTGGACAGTTTCTATTTGATGTATATTATTGGCTCATCCTGATAGCCATTTTTGGTTCCTGGTTTCCTCAATTTCAATCATCTAAGGTTGGAGTATGGGTGTACAAACTAGTCGAACCGTACTTAGGCCTTTTTAGGCGGTTTATTCCGCCGCTAGGGGCAATTGACTTTTCACCCATCATCGCATTATTTGCTTTCCGATTTATAAGTAGATTTGCGCTAGAAGGTCTCCGCCAATCATTGAATATGATCGGGGCCTAAGAAAATTGGGCGAACATTAATCGGCACTGTTCGCCCTTACTTATGGAATTAGCAGAATTTTACCCGTACTTTTGCGGCTTTCGAGCAAGCGATGTGCTTCCTGGCCCTCTCTTAATGCAAATACCTTCGGCGCGGTTACTCTTACTTTTCCCTCTTCCATCCATTGGAATAACTCGGCTGCGCGATTCTCTCGTTCTTCTCGAGAAGTGAGGACATTCCATAAATCCCCGCCAGTCAGTGTTTTTGACGTATCCATTAACATTCTAGGATCAATCGGAACCGGGTCTCCCCCTGCCATTCCAAAAAAGACAACTGATCCTCCGATCCGAGTTACTGCAAAACTGTCTTGAAGCGTTGAACCTACTGATTCATACACCACGTCTACGCCTTTATTGTTTGTTACCTCTAACACGTCTCGGATCCAATTATCTTTATACAAGAAAACCTGATCTGCGCCAGCTTCCATCGCAGCCGCTGCTTTTTCCACAGAGGAAGTTAAGCCCATTACTTTCCCACCCTGCAGTTTAACCATTTGAAGGAGAAGCTGTCCGACACCGCCTGCTACTGCATGAACTAACACAGTATCATCCTTTTTCACTGCATAACTATCCCGTGTTAAATAATGCGCCGTCAGGCCTTGTAATAATACAGATGCTGCCTCATTTAACGAGATGGTTTCCGGAACGGGAATGGCTTTTTCAGTTGGAACGGCGACTAATTCAGCATTGGCGTATGGAACATCGGCAAATGCGATCCGGTCTCCAACACCTATTCCTCGGACATTTGCACCCGTCTTTTCTACGATACCAGCCCCTTCGTAACCCAAAATATAGGGGGGCTCGCCTGCAAGATGATAATTTCCTTTTCTTCTATATATGTCTGCAAAATTCAAGCCAATTGCTTTCATTCGTACCAATATTTCATCAGGCCCGATGACCGGATCGGCAATTTCACGATATTCCAGTACATCTGGCCCGCCAAATTTATTAAACACTAGTGCTTTCATATGTTTGACCTCATTCTATGTTAATTTTTCATTACGCTATTATTTAATATAATTAAGACGTGAAATGCAAATGAAGCAGTTGATTGGTCTAATACCTCATTTGGAGGAAATCACGAAGTAACCACCTTCGTTTGCCAATGAAGGACTAATCTTTTATTAATCACTGAGATTAGTCCTTCATCAAGGCTATGAAGGACTTATCTTTTAAAGATTCACTGAGATTTGTCTTTCATCAAGGCTATGAAGGACTTATCTTTTAAGGAATCACTGGGATTTGTCCTTCATCCAGCTAATGAAAAGCTTATTTCACTTTACTGTTATAACCATCATAGAAAAATCAGATAGAATAATCTACCAACCTTTTCCTTTTAATCACTATTTTTTCTACAAGACTTTCATAATCATTCATCTGAATCCCCAGCTTCTGCCTCCTCTCACTAATCATGCGGGCGACTTCTTTTGGGCTGGGGCCGCCTTGGATGCTCCTGATTTCCACAAAATACTCCGGTGAAATGACCTTTTTCCATTCCTGCTCTGTTAATGCCACGCCGACAAACCCGCTAATCATATCGTTTATCTCATCGATAGTCCACTCATATAATTCCTTCCCGGCACTGATTGTTTTCTTTGAAATAAAACTGGCTATGGAATGTGCTTTTCTAAAGGAAATACCATAATCACGCGCTAACGTATCTGCTAATTCAGTAATCGTCACACTTGATTTATGCGCCATTTTCTTCGTATGTTCGTCATTTACTTTTAAGGTCGTAATCACGGCATACATTAATTTCATGACCCGATTGGCATTCGTAAAAGCACGATATAAATGGGGCTGCAGATCATCCTCTGTATCGACAATATCACCAAAAGGCGTATTATGAATCATATTCATCGCAGCTAAGGCATCTCCATAAGCACTGCTGGCGATCGAGCGCGAATGTTCAATCGAAACTGGGTTTCGCTTCTGCGGCATGATACTGCTAACCTGCACATAGGGATCGGCCACATAGAAGGAACCAAATTCTCTTGTCACATGCTGCAGGAAATCCTGAATCCATCTGCCCATGTTTACCATGCAGGTCATTAAAGCCGAAGATGTTTCTAATAAATAATCGGCGCCGCCAATGGAGTCATAAGAGTTTTCAATGATTTTATCAAATCCTAACAGCTCACACGTCCGTGCACGGCAAATCGGGAAACCCGTTGTGGTCAAAGCAGCAGCGCCTAGTGGCGATTGATTGACCGTTTCATAGGCTGACCACAACCGTTTAATATCCCGCTGCAGGACATCATAAATCGCCAATAAATAATGTCCCAACGTAGTAGGCTGGGCTGGCTGGGTATGGGTATAGCCAGTTATATACGTTTCCGTATGCTGATCCGCCTGTACTAATAGGGCATCACTTAGCCGATAAGCACTTTGCAGCAACTCCACAAAATGCTCCCTTAATACTAACCGGTACATGGCCACACCCATATCATTCCGACTCCGGCCGATATGAATCTTGCCGGCTAATTCCGGCCCAATTTCTTCGCCAATTTTTGCCTCCATCATGAAAAACAAGTCCTCATACTGCGGCTGATAAGATAGTTGACTCACATCTGTTTTTGCTACTTTATTAATGCCCCTTAGCATCTCTCTTGCTTCATCGGTTTTTATAATGTTCTGTTCTTCAAGCATGATGACATGGGCACGATGAATATCAAACATCGAATGGAATAAAAAATCCCGCTGATCGTTAAATACTGGCTTTAACAGCTCTTCTACATACGTTTTACCCGGAAAAGCAGTTCCTTCATTTTTGATAAATTCCTCTAGCTTACTCATCTTTTCATCTCCGATTTTAAGCATTTAATCCACTAGATATCTTTGAAAAAGTCCGGATATTTCCTTTATCTTACTTTACGCCAAATCCCTTGTACCCGTCTTCACTTTATTTACCTAAGGGACTGTTTTCTTTCTAATAATAGATTATTCGGATAACGTTTTGTATAATGATAGTATCAACCCTTCACCTTTAGTAAAAAGTCTCCGCAGATAAAGGGGTATGTAAAAATAAAAGGAGGCCCTCTATGTTTAATATCCAAGGAAAAGAAAAGATCTTCGTGTACACTGGTCCCGATGGTTCCGGCAGAAAAACAATAAGCAAAATGGTTGCTACCGCTTTTGATATGGAAACTGTTCTTTCATACACCACTCGTTCTCCCCGCCACTATGAAAAGGATGGCGAAGACTACCACTTTGTTACAGAAGAATCCTTCACACAAATGAAAGCGCAACAAGAATTTCTCGAAAGTGTCGAAATCGATGGCATTCATTATGGCATTCGTGAACAAGATATTGTGGAAGCCTTTCAAAACCATGATTACGTCTATTTGACATTAAACCCTGAGGGAACGGAAAAGTTAAAAACGATGTATGGGGATGGGGTCGTCCGAATCTTTATATATGCCAATCGTGATACCGTCATCCGTCGCCAAAAGGAACGGAAAGATAGTGATGAAGTGATTGAGCGGCATATGAGTCATTATGATGAAATCATGGGCTATAAAAACAGCTGCGAACATGCCTTTGAAAACTTCGATTCCCCGCAGGTGGCATACCAAGTCAGTGAATTAATTGAAACCTTTTTAGACAGAGATCTTACCGTAACGGATTATTAAGAGAAAAGCGGAAGTGCCTTGGACGCTTGAGCTGAACCTTTCCCAAAGTCAAAATTTATACTTTTATCCCATAAAATTAAGGCGGACAGTGCCAATCACTGTTCGTTTTTTTGTTGTACGCTTTAGGTATTCCAATTATTACCATACACTGGATATATAACGGACAAATGTGATACACTCTATTAGTTACCTTGAGTAACAATTACTTTCACTAACTATATTTTTTTAAAAAAAGAGGTGTCTACCATTCAGACTTCACAAAAATTCTTTCATCAATTATTGATGCTTTACAGGCCCTTTGAAAACAGGTTAAATATCCATCTCGCTGAACATCAGCTTTATAGAGCCCAGTGGTCCATTTTGTACTACTTCGCTACTATCGGCCCGACTACGCTTGTAGAGCTATCTCATTATATGAGTGTCGAGAAACCAACCGTTACTAGAACGATCAACCGCTTAGAAGAACTAGGATATGTTGAGCATATTCCTGGTAAAGACAAACGGGAAAAAAGAATGCAGCTTTCAGAGTTGGGAAGGCATGTATATAATGACGTCCGTGTAACGATTGACCGATTCGAACAAGAAAGTTTAAAAGGGATCTCGGAGGATGAACAAAACGAAGCCATCCGGATCATGGGAGAAATACAGAAAAACATTGCACGATAAGGGGATATGAAAGTGAATCAAACACGACCTAAATTATGGACAAAGGATTTTATCATCGTTTCCACGATCAACTTTTTAATCAATCTCATCTTCTATTTATTAATCGTAATCATTGGTAAGTACGCTGTTGATCAATTCCATGCTTCTACAAGTCAGGCTGGACTTGTTACAGGAATCTTTATCATCGGATCATTAATTGGAAGGCTTTTTACTGGACGCTTTATTGAGTCGCTTGGCCGCAAGAAAACATTATACATTGGTCTAATGTTTTTTATTTTAACAACCCTTTTATATTTATTAAATATGAATATCAGCGTTCTACTCATTACCCGTTTATTGCACGGTATTGCCGCCGGTATAGTAGGTACCGCCACAGGAACCATCGCAGCCCAGATTATCCCGGCAACCCGTAAAGCGGAAGGAATCGGCTACTTCAGCATGAGTGCCGCACTGTCTACTGCCATTGGTCCGTTTATCGGCCTTTATATGACTCAACATACAAATTTTCAAACTATCTTTATTTTCTCAGTTGCCTTAAGTGTTATAAGCTTTATCACCTCCATTTTTGTTTACGTGCCGGCATTAGAAGGAATCGCACAGGTCTCTGGACACAAAGGCTTCAAGCTTTCACATTTTATTGAACCAAAGGCACTGCCAATTTCCATTGTCACTCTCGTGATCGCCTTTTGTTATTCAAGCGTCCTATCCTATATCAATTTCTATGCAATTGAATTGAATCTAGTTAGTACTGCTAGCTTTTTCTTCCTAGTATATGCCATTGCTGTCTTACTTTCACGCCCATTCACAGGCCGCTTGATGGATGTAAAGGGTGCGAACTATGTTATGTATCCGGCCTTTATTATATTAGCAGGTGGAATGGTCATTCTAAGTTCTGTAAACACAGGTATTACATTGTTAATAGCCGGTGCCCTTATTGGACTTGGCTTTGGTAATATCCAATCCAGTACCCAGGCCGTTGCGGTTAAGCTGACTCCTCCCCATCGTATGGGATTGGCCACTTCAACCTTTTTTATTTTCCTTGACGCTGGACTTGGCTTTGGACCCTATTTACTTGGATTCATTATCCCGGTAACAGGCTACAGTAAACTGTATGTGATCCTTGGGGTTGTTACTCTTGTCTCTTCCATTCTCTACTACTTTTTACATGGGAAAAAGGAACAGGCTGCAAAGGCAGAAATTAAAATATCAAATGCAGCGTAATGTATTGAAAATGGCGAACAGTGCGGTGTCACTGTTCGCCATTTTTTCTTTACAGACTTGATTGAAATCTCCAGAATCCATTCATCCATTCAAAAATCCCGCTTTGTTTATTCTCGGTCAAGTTTACTAAGAAGGGGGTTTCCCCTTTTTCTTTTAATACAGTTGCGGCGATTCCCTCTCCAAGTGGTTCACAAAACAACAGCTTGGTTCCAGCCAATTCTAATTTCCTGCACCGCGCATTAATAGACGAATCTACAAATTCTTCCCCTTGGTTAAGATCAAATAATCTTCCCCACTTGGTTAAAGTTTGCTCCAGATTATGAACAACAAAGCCGACACTTTCAAACAGTAAATTTCCGGCAGGATGTGATCCAACCAATCCCTGTTCCTTAAATTCTAAAAGTCTCTCCTCATCTGACTTTTCCCATTGAATAAAAAATGGCAGTTGAAGTTCATTCGCCGTGGTTTCCGGAAAAAGCAACGACCACTTAATAATTTGTCCATCCCCACGAGTTCGTTCACCGGGAAACGGGCCATAAACCTTGAACCCCTCTGCTTTCAGCTTTATTGCTAATTGATCAATTTGATTGGTACGGATGGCTATTCTAGCAGGCCCCTCCTGTCCCTTCCTTGCCAATTGCTCGACAATATGTGTAACCAGACGATTTTCTACCTGCTTCTCCGCTACTGACAAAGTTTCAATCCCTAAAAATTCAATATAACTTAGACCAAAGTACGTTAGGGAATTATAGGTGCCCCAATTTTCATGACGGCCGCCCATAATGGCATGAACCCCTCTATGTTTTAAAAGGGGAATGGCTTCCACTGGTTTGTTTGCAAAAAAGACTAAATGATCAAAGGAAAATGACATGCTGTTACTCCTTTCTTTCTTATCGGCTGACTGAAGATTTCCGGACAATTTGCATAAGTCCGGCTTGAAGAAAATATGATTACAATAAGCATCCTATACAAAGGGGTTGTTCTTACATGGCTGTTTTTAATAAAATCGCATTATTTTTTGTTATTTTGTATTCTGTCTTCATTATGATAAATACTTATCTAGGAGAAAGTGAACGGATTGAGTCCAATGTAATGTACTTTTTAATGAATGGCTTTGCCTATATTGTATCAGCAATGGAAGTGGAAAAGGAGAAACAGATTGTTTTTGTAACGGGAGAATAAATAAAAGCCGATTTGATTCGGCTTTTCCTGTATAATGAAACCTATTCGCTTTTGTATATGATCTTTCTTTAAGAGAAATCCTATTGAGAAGGCGAATAATATAAAAAATGAGGTTCCTATATGAGTAAAGGAAGTTTTGGAGAATACCCTTTAAGCAATGAAATAGCAAGGGCGCTTGCGGTGTTAAAATATGAAGCACCTACGGAGGTTCAACAGAAAGTGATTCCCCCAGCATTGGAAAAGCACGATCTTATCGTCAAATCCCAAACTGGGAGCGGCAAGACAGCCGCCTTCGGAATCCCACTATGCGAAATGATAGAATGGGAAGAAAAAAGGCCACAGGCCTTAATTCTTACTCCTACCAGGGAGCTTGCGGTTCAAGTTCGCGAGGATTTGACGAATATTGGCAGGTTCAAGCGAATTAAAGCAATGGCCGTTTATGGGAAAGAACCTTTTTCCAAGCAAAAGGAAGAATTGAAGCAAAAAAACCATGTTGTCGTGGGAACACCAGGGCGTGTCATCGACCATATTGATAGAGGAACGCTAGATTCAGGCCAGATTCAGTTTCTAGTTATCGACGAAGCAGATGAAATGCTGAATATGGGTTTTATAGATGAAGTGGAAGCAATCATAAAAGAACTTCCATCCACCAGAGTCACAATGGTCTTTTCCGCTACATTGCCGAAGGATGTTGAGGGCCTCTGCCACCAATATATGAAAGAGCCCTTTCATATCGAAATTGAAGCAACCGGCATTACTACGGACACCATTGACCACCGAATAATCGATAGTAAAGCAGAAGAGAAACTTGCCTTGCTTAAAGATGTTACGGTCGTTGAAAACCCTGACAGCTGTCTTATTTTTTGCAATACGAAAGAACATGTTGAAACTGTATTCGCAGAATTGGAAGCAGCCAACTATTCATGTGAAAGATTACATGGGGGATTAGAACAACAAGATCGGTTTGCCGTGATGGACGGGTTCAAAATGGGTAATTTCCGATACCTAGTAGCAACCGATGTGGCTGCACGAGGGATTGACATTGATAATGTGACACTTGTGATTAATTATGACGTTCCGATGGAAAAAGAAAGTTATGTCCATCGTACCGGTAGAACCGGACGAGCCGGAAATAAAGGAAAGGCCATTACATTTGCCACACCTTATGAAGGGAAATTCGTTAAAGCCATTGAAAGATATATTGGCTTCGAGATTCCTTCAATGGAGGCCCCAAAACGATCGGAAGTGGTTGGTGGCAAAGCCGCCTTTGAAGAAAAGGTCAGCGGCCGCCGCGTGGTGAGAAATAATAAAACAGCCCGCATCAACCAAGATATCATAAAACTCCATTTCAACGGCGGTAAAAAGAAGAAAATTCGTGCGGTCGATTTTGTTGGGACCATCGCGAAAATCCCGGGAGTATCCGCTGAAGATATCGGCATTATTACAATCCAAGACCATTTATCCTATGTGGATATTCTAAATGGAAAAGGCTCACTAGTACTACAAGCCATGGAAAGCGCCACAATCAAAGGAAAAAAGCTAAAAGTCAGCATAGCCATTAAGTAAAAAGGTGCCTGACACCATAAGTACTACTCTCGTAGTAGTAATGGTGTCAGGCACCTTTTACCTTTTCTTAGGAACAAACTGGAAGATTTCTTTGGATTCAAAGCTGTCGACTAGGCGGTTTAGCCAATCATAGTATTCAAGGGCATCGGTAAGCTTTTCCATGTCTCTTGCTGCTTCTGTTTTCACCTGGTGATCAACGCTTTGATCATCTATAAGGGTTTGTAATTCGGCAAGGGATTTCTCCATTGCTGAAACATTGATGGAGATCCCCGTTCTCCATTTGATTGAAAAGAAATCAATGAAGGTTTGATACCAATCAGGCTCAGCCTGGTACAAATCCTTCCTCACCCCTTTTTTCCAAACCTTGCCAACCATTTTTAACTCTAACAGGCTTCGAACCGAGGTGCTCATACTCGTTTTACTCATTCCAAGTTCTTCTTTCATTTCATCCAGCGTCAAAGGATCCTCTTGGAAATATAAAGCCCCGTACAATCGTCCAATTGACTCGGTCACACCGTATAAGTTCATATTTTGAGAAATGGCCTCAATCACCCGCTCGCGGGCATGCTCCAATTTTTCTTCACCATTCATAACAATTTCACATCCATTTTATCTACATGTACTTACTAAAGATATCATGATTTTTTCAAAAGTAAAGGATGCACTTAAAGGGGATTTGGGAGCATTCATGAGCAATTGTAAGAATAATCGTGATTCAGTATGTACAGTTTTTTCTGTACGTTCTTTACGGCAGAATATGCCCAATTACCAACTTTGCCCTATATATCCAATAAAACTACAATTAAATGGTACCGCTGTTAAGAATTTAAATCGAGGTGAATACATGAACAATTCTCATAAAAAGATCAGCGTGCAAAACGTCACAAAGATCTTTGGAAAATCAAAAAAGGCCATTCAGCTCTTACAGGAGGGCGAATCGAAACAAAACATTTTAAAGAAAACCGGTGCAACCGTAGGTGTTAATCAAGCGACCTTTGATGTGGAAGCTGGCGAGATTTTTGTCATAATGGGGCTGTCCGGCAGTGGAAAATCCACGTTAGTCAGGATGCTCAATCGGCTGATTGATCCCTCGGCTGGCCAGGTATTGATCGATGGCATCGATATTGTAAGGATGAATAAAGAACAGCTAAGAGAAGTACGACGCAAAAAAATGAGTATGGTGTTTCAAAAATTTGCCCTTCTCCCCCACAGAACCATTTTAGAAAATACGGAGTACGGCTTAGAAGTGCAAGGAATAGCAAAGGAAACACGCGTCGGCAAAGCAATGGAGGCATTAAAACTAGTAGGACTAGAGGGGTATGAGCACCAATTTCCGAAGCAACTAAGCGGTGGTATGCAACAACGGGTTGGATTAGCGAGAGCTTTAGCTAATGATGCCGACATCTTACTAATGGATGAGGCATTTAGTGCGCTAGATCCTCTTATCCGAAAAGACATGCAGGATGAACTCCTTGAACTTCAGTCTGCCATGAAAAAAACAATTGTGTTTATTACTCACGATTTAGATGAAGCCCTTCGAATCGGCGACCGAATCGCATTGATGAAGGATGGCTCCATTGTTCAAATCGGAACTCCTGAAGAGATCCTCATGAACCCATCAAACGACTATGTTGAGAGATTCGTAGAAGATGTTGACTTGTCTAAAGTATTAACGGCAGGTCATGTAATGAAACGGGCAGAAGCTATCTCTGTTGAAAAAGGCCCACGGGTTGCCCTGCAAATGATGAGGGATTTAGGGATTTCGAGTATATATGTCGTTGATCGTAAAAAAACCTTGCTCGGGGCAATAACAGCTTCCGAGGCAAAAGAGGCAATCGATCGAAACGAAAGTTTAATGACCATTTTACAGTCAGACGTTCCAACTGTTCTACCAAGTACGCTGCTGACTGATTTATTTGAAAAAGTTTCAACTGCCTCCATTCCAGTAGCAGTAGTCGATGAAAAAAGACGATTACTTGGCATTCTCGTCAGAGGTGCAGTGATTGGGGCACTCGCCGGCAATCATCATGCCGATGAAAATTTGGAACAAGCAAAGGCAGAGGTAGCAGCCGACAACAACATAAATAAGGAGGTGAAGATCACATGGAACAATGGTTCCCAAAAATTCCAATAGCAGATTGGGTTGATGTTCTTGTTAACTGGCTAACCGTAAACCTTGAATTCGCCTTTGATGGAATTACTTCTGTCCTTCAATCCGTTGTCGATGGAATGGTTTCAGGGTTTGGCTACATTCCTTCCTATTTATTTATGATTCTCTTAACGTTGCTTGCCTGGAAAGTTTCGAATAAAGGAATTGCACTTTTTACATTCATTGGTTTATTCCTTATTGCCAATCTAGGCTATTGGGAACCAATGCTTGAGACATTAGCACTGGTGTTAACCGCTGTTTTCATCTCCATTGTATTAGGAATACCATTAGGAATTTGGGCCTCCCAGAAGCAAATGGTCAAACAAATCGTGACTCCGGTGCTGGATTTTATGCAAACCATGCCAGCCTTTGTCTACCTTATCCCAGCTATTTTCTTTTTTAATATAGGAGTGGTTCCAGGTGTTGTCGCTTCCGTTATTTTTGCGATGCCACCGACGATCCGACTAACCATTCTCGGTATTCAACAAGTACCAGCGGATATTATCGAAGCAACAGAAGCCTTTGGATCAACCACAGCCCAGCGCTTACTCAAGGTGCAGCTGCCACTGGCAATGCCTACTATCATGGCTGGCATCAATCAAAGTATTATGCTTGCACTATCTATGGTCGTTATCGCATCAATGGTCGGTGCTCCCGGATTAGGTGCCGATGTATACCGCGCCGTTACCCAAATACAAATCGGTAAAGGGTTTGAGGCCGGCTTAGCAATTGTGGTAATCGCCATTATTCTAGATCGTGTAACTCAGAATATTGGAAAAAGCAAAAAACAAGGAGGAGCTGCTTAATGATGAAAAAATGGTTAGTTATGTTACTTACAGGATTAATGATAATAGGACTTGCAGCCTGCGGGTCAGATAAAACCAGCAGCAATGAAGGCAAAGACGAAAAAGGTACGGCATCTGTTGGCGATAGCGTTGATTACAAAATCATTGGGATTGATCCTGGTGCCGGTCTCATGAAGGCCACTGCCAAAGTGGTCGATGCGTATGGTTTAGATGACTGGAAAGTGGTTGAAGGCTCAGGTGCTGCCATGACAGCTGCATTGAAAAAAGCCTATGCTAAAAAAGAACCCATCATTATCACCGGCTGGACACCACATTGGATGTTCGCTAAATTTGATTTAAAATACTTAGATGATCCAAAAGGGGTTTATGGAAAAGAAGAAACAATTAATACAATCGCAAGAAATGGCTTAAAGGACGATCTTCCTGAATCCCATAAAGTACTAGATCAATTCAATTGGACTCCGGACGATATGGCAGTTGTGATGAGTGCCATCCAAGCGGGTGAAAAGCCAGAAGATGCTGCCGCTAAATGGGTAGAGGAGAATGCAGACAAAGTGGCCGAATGGACAAAAGATGCGGACAAAGTCTCAGGTGACAAAATTACTCTTGGCTATGTTGCATGGGATAGTGAAATTGCCAGCACGAATGTGGTTGGAAAGGTATTAACTGATCTAGGCTATAAAGTGAAACTTCTTCAGGTAGAAGCCGGTCCAATGTGGACTGGGGTAGCTGATGGAAGCTTGGATGCCATCGTAGCTGCCTGGTTACCTTCCACCCATGAGGACTACTATAATAAGTACAAAGGTAAGTTTGAAGACCTCGGTGAAAACCTTACAGGTACAAAGCTTGGCCTAGTTGTTCCAGCCTACATGGACATTGACTCAATTGAAGATTTAAAGTAATTGTTGAAAAAGCTGATTCAACTATCCTTCATTTCGGATAGTTTGGGTCAGCTTTCTTTTTCCTTCATTACTTTATGTACTATAATCAATGTAACCAACCTTAGTAAAAAGGTGATCAATCAAATGACAAATATTAGAGAGTTAGCCAAGATGGCCGGCGTTTCTGTTTCAACGGTGTCACGGGTGATGAATAACCATCCATATGTAAGTGAAGAAAAAAGGAATGCAGTTTTAGCCGCTATTCGGGAGAGTAATTATCAGCCAAATATTAATGCCATCCATTTGAGTATGGGAAAAACATTTCTTGTCGGAGTGGTGGTACCCTATATCGATCATCCCTATTTCGCTTTGTTACTGAAAGGAATGGCGATTGAGGCATTGGAAAATAACTATAAACTGGTTTTATTTCAGAGCAATTACGAAGAGGCGAAAGAGTTTGATGCATTAAAAATGCTGAAACAAAAGCAAATCGATGCGTTAATTATTTGTTCGAGAATCTGCAGCTGGTCCACGGTTGAAGAATTTATGCCCTATGGCCCGATTGTTTTATGTGAAGATACCAGGGGGAAAAACGTATCCTCCACCTATGTTGACCACTACAAGACCTTTATTTTTGCATTAGAATACTTATATCAAAAGGGACATCGAAAAATCGGCTATAGTATTGGTCGTAAAACAGGATCAAATAGTAAATTCAGAGGAATGGCCTATAAGGATTTTATTAAAGATTATCAGCTGCCATATGAACCTGCTTATATTTTTGATGAATGCCTTTACTTTGAAGACGGGGAACGGGTCATTTCACAGATCAAACAAATGGACGATCCCCCTACCGCTCTGCTCATCACTAGTGATGAGGTAGCAGCCGGTATAGTCACCTGTGCGCAGCAACAAGACATTTCAGTACCAGGTGACCTTGCCCTCATCGGTTTTAATAACCAGCCCATCGCCAAAATGATGAACATCACGACGATTGAAATTCCGCTTGTGGAGATGGGACGGAAACTTTTTTTACAGGGAATGGTTGATTGTCAGGCCACCTATCAAGAAATTCCCGTTACCTTAATTGAGCGGCGGACGGTTTAAAATAGGGCTTTCGACAGTATGGGGGGCCTTATCCGATAGTAATGGAGCCTTTCCACTCCCTCGCCCGAAAAAACTTCCCTCATAACCCTTGACCTGAAACGCGTTTCATAAAATATGCTTGTTAGGTAAGAACAATACAACACGTAATCGGCGTGATCTGGGTCCGTTACCTGAGCGTAACGATGGTGTTGTATTTTACCGGAGGTGTATTGACATGAAAAAACCAATTGTGTTTTTTGATATTGATGGAACATTATTAAATGAAGAGAAGAAAATTCCTGCTTCTACGAAAAAGGCCGTTCACTTGCTCCAGGAACAAGGGATTCATACCGTTATTGCTACAGGCCGCGCACCCAAAATGTTCTACTGGATTCAAAAGGAATTAAATATTGATTCTTATGTAGCGATGAATGGGCAGTACGTGGTATTTGATGGGCAAGAAATTTACGCCAATCCGATTGACCGAGATCGATTGGAAACCCTTTCGATGATGACTGCCAGCAATGGTCACGGGATGGCCTACTGTAGTCACCTTGATTATAAGGTGAGTAAAAGCAACCATCCGTTTATCGAGGGCGGGTTTGATTCCTTGATGCTCCCATATCCTGAAGTGGACGAAGAATATTTTAAACAGTTGCCTATTTTTCAAGGGCATCTTTACTGCGGGCCGCAAAATGCGCAGATGTATTTTGACCATTTCCCTGATTTCAGTTTTATTAAATGGGATGCCAATGCCTATGATATCCTTCCTAAAGGCGCTTCCAAGGCAGTCGGAATTCAAAAAATGTTAGAGATTTTAGATATAAAAAAAGAAAACAGCTTTGCTTTTGGCGATGGGTTAAATGACTTGGAAATGCTTACCATGGTAGGGACAGGTGTCGCAATGGGCAATGCGGTTCCAGAGGCAAAAGCGGCGGCGGATGTCA